>JBGPLJ010000391.1:0-3167 GCA_041486385.1 Steroidobacteraceae bacterium | reverse complement strand
GATGAGGGTGCGTTTCGCCGCTGCGTGTGCCTGCGCGATCTCAACGCTGGGGATCGAATAGGCGCGCATCAACAATTCCGGCTCATGACACCAGCCGGGTACGTAACGGTTGTAAAGATCGTGGAAGCTGCTCGCCGCCCACGTGTACGGATGCACGCCATTGCTGATCGCCCGCACCTGATAGCCCGGAAACATCTGGCGAGCGACTTCCGCGTGGCGCGATCCGACGCCGTTGACGAACTCGCTGAGGTTCAAAGCGAGCCGCGTGGTGTTGAGGTTGTCGTCGCCGGCGAGACTGCGAAGCGTCTGCATGTCGATCAGGTCATCGAAGAGCCTGGTCACCAGATCGTATGAGAAGTGATCGTGCGCAACCTCCAGGGGCGTGTGTGTTGTGAAACGGCACAGTGCCCGCACGCTCGGGATGTCATAGCTCACGTATGGGGTCAGACCCCCTGGGGTCTGACCCCCCGGGGTCTGACCCCGCGGCTGCACTGGCTGATAGGCGCGCCGGCGCAGGAGCTCGACGCCGAGCAAGGCCGAGTGACCCTCGTTCATGTGGTAGGTGCTGATTTCAAATCCCAGCGCATGCAGCAGGCGCACTCCGCCGATCCCCAGCACCATTTCCTGCTTGAGGCGATACGCCTCATCGCCACCGTACAGATAATGAGTGATTTCGCGATCTTCGCGTCGATTCTCTTCGAGATCGGTATCTAGGAGGATGATGGGCGCACGCCCCCCGAGGTCGCTTTGGAGCACGAACAGCCAGGCGCCGATCCAGACTGCACGCCCTTCAATGCGCACCGCGATCTTCGCATCGAGGCGCCGCGCCGCGCTTTCAGGATCCCAGTATGCGGGCTGCTCGTGCTGGCGGCCGTCCGCATCGATCGTCTGCTTGAAATAGCCGGCCCGGCTTACCAGGCTGACGCCGACGAGCGGTAAAGCCAGATCGGCCGACGATCGCAGCGTATCGCCGGCAAGAATTCCAAGCCCGCCTGAATAGGTCGGGATGTCGCTGCGCAGCGCCACCTCCATCGAGAAGTACGCGACACGCGGTTCGTGCAGAAACTCGCCGAGCACGTTCCCGCTCGATCCGTATCAGGCGCGGGAGCGTTGCTTCGCCAGCGGCTCGTTGTGCGCCGCCTTCGCGACGTCTGACAATTGCGAGACCAGATGATCGATGGCGTCGTCGATCGAAAGCACGCCCGCGATTTGCCCGCGCGCGTTGACCACGGGAACGCGGCGGACCCCAAGCGTGCGCATACGGTGCAGTGTCTCGCTGATGCCATCATCTTCCGTCGCGACCAGCGGCTCGCGTGTCATGATGTCGCCGACCGAGAGAGCGTGCGGGTTGACGTCCTTCGCCAGGACCTTCACCACGATGTCACGATCCGTGACCACGCCAGCCGGCGCGCGGCTGCCACTCGCTTTATCGGTAACGAGTAGGTAACCGATTTTGTTTTCTCTCATGACCTGAGCTGCTGCGGCTACATCAACGCCGACGTCGACGGTGATGATTCTGCGAGTACAAATTGAACCGACCGCCATGATTGTGCTCCTCCATCGTTCCCGTGCTCGACGAACACTACGCGCAGTTCGCACCGTACACCGTACGTACTTGTGCGGACCGATGTGCGATTTCATGAGCTCTTGCGCTCGTCGACCAGAGTAAGCGGTGATCGTCTGCGAGCGAGTGGGTATTTCACCCGTCGCGCGCCACAATACGTATTTGCCGGAGCCGCCGCGCGGCCGGTACGGATTGTTCCCGATCCCAATGCGCTGGAGTATTGAGTTGATGAAAGGTGGTGCGAGACATGTGCGCGCTCAACCATCGGGCAGCGCAATCCATTGGACGATTGAGACACCATGGCGCATAAGCAGGTTCTATTTCACTCCGCGGCCCGCGAGAAGGTCCTGCGCGGCGCGAGCCAGCTCGCGGCGGCCGTGCGCATCACGCTTGGTCCGAAATCGAAGTCGGTACTGATCCAGAGATCCTATGGCGTGCCCCTCGTCTGCAATGACGGTGTCACCATCGCGAAGGAAATGGACCTCGAGGATCCGGAGGAAAATCTTGGCGCGCAGATGCTGCGGCAGGCAGCCGAGAAGACCGGGGATGCCGTGGGCGACGGCACGAGCACCTCGACCCTGCTCGCGCACGCGATCTTCGCGGACGGTGTACGCAACGTGGTCGCGGGGGCGAGCGCCGTCGACTTGAAGCGCGGCCTGGATCGCGGCCTGAAAGCCGTTGTCGCGGCGCTCAAGAATCTCTCGCGGCCCGTCAGCACCCGCAAAGAGAAGGCACAGGTCGCGACAATCTCGGCACACAACGATCCCGAGATTGGTGAGCTGGTGGCGGAAGCCATGGAGAAGGTCGGCGGCGACGGCGTCATCACGGTCGAGGAGTCGAAGACGACCGAGACCGCGCTCGAGGTTGTCGAAGGCATGCAGTTCGACCGCGGTTACCTCTCCCCGTATTTCGTCACCGAGCCGAAGGACATGGAAGCGGTCCTGGAAAACGCGTTCGTGCTCGTCACGGATCGCAAGATCAACATCGTCAAGGACCTGGTTCCGCTCCTCGAGCAGGTGGCGAAGACCAGCCGGCCCATTCTTTTCATTGCCGAGGACATCGAGGGTGAGGCACTCGCGACACTCATCGTCAACCAGATTCGCGGCGTGCTTAAGAGTGCGGCCGTCAAGGCGCCCGGATTTGGCGATCGGCGCAAGGCGATGCTCGAGGACGTCGCGGTCCTCACCGCGGCGCAGGTCATCTCGGAAGAACTGGGGTTGAAGCTGGAGGACGCGCATATCGACCAGCTTGGCCAGGCCCGGCGCATCATCGTCGACAAGGACAACACGACGATCATCGGCGGCAAGGGCGAGCGCAAGGCAATCGACGCTCGGATGCAGCAGATTCGCCGCGAGATCGACAAGGCGACGAGCGACTACGACCGTGAGAAGCTCGAAGAGCGCCTCGCGAAACTGGCGGGCGGCGTTGCGGTAATCCGCGTCGGCGCGCCCTCAGAGTCGGAAATGAAGTCCAAGAAGGACGCACTCGATGACGCTATCAGTTCAACCAAGGCGGCGGTTGAGGAAGGCATCGTGCCGGGCGGCGGTCTGGCGCTGCTGCGTACCGTAGATGCAGTCGCGAAGGAAGAGGAGCTGACGTCGGG
>JBGPLJ010000390.1:0-3168 GCA_041486385.1 Steroidobacteraceae bacterium | reverse complement strand
TGTGTGCATGGAGCTTGACCTGTTTCCGAATCGCTAGCGGGCGCCGGGACAGCCGCCCAGCAGACAGTTGGAATGCTGCGTACCTCAAAGAAATCGAAATCCTTCTCAGCGGACACCCTTCGACTTTGTTAGCGTATCCTGAAATCTACGGCCATCAGGAGCGCAGCCATGTCCAGACACACTCATTTCTTCCTGCTCGCAGTCGCATGTGCGCTTGCCCTCGCGGGCTGCGGCAAAGCGCCCGAAACGCCCGCTCCGCAGGCTGCCGCAACCCCGGCGCCGGTCGATGCCTCGCACGATGCGGCAGTCGTCGCCAAGGAACAGGAGCTGGCGCAACGCGAACAAGACGTCGCAAAGCGCGAAGCCGACTTGGCCGCACAACAGGCCGCGGAACAGGCTGCCCAAGATGCCGCGCAGAAGAAGGCATCAACGACGAAACCGGTAGTGAAGAAGGCTGTGTCTGCGCCGCCAAAGACACCGTCCTCGGTCGCGGGTAGCGCAGCGACGAAACCGGTGCCACCGGCTCCGATCGTTGTACCGGCCGGCACACAACTCACCGTAGCTTTGTCTTCCGATCTTTCCACGAAGACTGCCAGGCCCGGGGATGCTTTTGAGGCGCGCCTCGTCTCGGATCTGGTGGTCGACGGTCGCCGCGCAGCGCCTGCCGGTTCCATTGTCACGGGCTCGGTGACGGACGTGATCTCAGGCAGCCAAACAATCGGTGGCGTTCCAACGCTCGGCCTGCGCTTCGACTCGCTGGTTCTCGAGAACGGCCAGAAGGTTGCCATCAACGGCGAGCTTGTTGAAAAGGGCAAGAGCGATACGACGCGAGACACGGCGAAGATAGTCGGCGGCGCCGCGGCGGGAGCAATCATTGGTCACCAGGTCAAGAGTGGCAGTGGTGGCAAGATTGTAGGCGGCATTCTTGGGGGCGCTATCGGCGCTGCTATCGCCAAGAATACAGGCACCGAAGTCGTGCTGCCGGCAAGTTCGACGCTCACGATCGCGCTCAGTGCGCCGATCGAGATCAAGGCCCGGTAAGCTGAAGGCGGACATGCCGTGCTGGCGAATCTCGCCTTGATGATGCGATAGTCCGGTCGCGCTGCATCTCGATTGCATGATCGAGCAGCGAGAACCGGGAGGGCGGGAGATGGCTTCGCAATCGTTGCTGAGACTGTGGCAGGTCGCCACGGTCATTCTTTGCGCGATTGCGGTGGCGACGCTCGCGCTGGGCCTCGCCTATGCTCCACGCATTGTCGTCCCTGGAGCGGAGGGATTTCTCGGCTATAACGCTGCTGCTGCGACCTTTAACGGTGCGTCGGCGCATCGGATCACGGGATTTGAGCCCGAATCGCCACTGCCTGCCGCCGGTGTAAGTGCAGGTGACCTCATCGTAGATCCCCCGCGGGGAAGATTCCTTGTCGGCGAGACCGTCAAGCTGCAGATTGCGCACGAGAGCATGGTCAGAACCGTCGAGGTGCGGGCTGCTCGCATCGATCGACTCGCGACTCCCGTCGAGAATGCTCTCGATTTCGGCCTGGGCATCCTCGTTTTCGTGCTTGGACTCACCATCGCCTTGCGTCGACGCCAGGACCTGGGCGCGCTCGTGCTCGCTGCGATCTTCTTTCTAGCCGTAGGTGGACTGTCGCCGAATCCGCTGCCTGCTGGCCGCCTCGCAGCCTGGTCGTTACTCTGGCAATTGATCTGCGCGGTGACGTCACTGCCGCTCCTGGCGTACTTCTCGCTGGTATTCGAGGGTGGCTACCAGAGCCGCGCAAGGCCATGGATCTTGCTCGCACTCCTCTGGCTCTTCGCAGCCGTCGGCGGATGGGTCGTAGTCGCCGCACCGTACTTCTTGGGCCGGGCGTGGCTTGCGCCCGACATTCTGGTCGCGAAAGCGATACCCACGATACAGTTTGCCGGAGTTGTACTCTGCGCCTTCGCGTTCACCGACACCTGGCGACACGTCGAGGCTGAGCGCCGCGAGCGGCTGCGATGGCTCTTTGTCGGCTTCGCACTCACGCTTGCGAATTTCTGCATCCTCGCCGCTGTTGGCTACGGCGCGTCCAGTCTCACAACAACAACGTTGCTGGCGATAGGGGTCGTGAATGACGCAGTGGTCGCGATCACCCTGCTCATCCTGACCTACGCGATTCTGCGCCACCGTGTCATCGACGTCGGCTTCGCCATCAATCGCGCATTGGTCTTTGCAGCCTTCACCGGTTTGCTGCTGGTGTCCTTCGGAATTGTCGAATGGGTGGTTGATCACTTCGTCCGGTTCGAGAACCGCGAGAGAAATGTGCTGTTGGACGGGATCATCGCGCTCGCGCTCTTCCTGGCATTCCATCGCGTCCGACACTGGATCGAGACACTCGTCGAGCGTGTGTTCTTCCGCTCCTGGCATCGGAAGGAAGCGGCACTGAAACGCTTTCTGGAGAAGGCGCCGCATTTCTCGCAACCGAACGCCCTGACTGAGGCACTGATAGCCGCCGTCGACGCGTATGCCGGAAGTCGCGGCAGCGCCATTTATCAGCGCGACGAAGCGGGACGCTTCATCCTGCAGAAGGCCACGCTGGGCGAGCTGCCAGGCGAACTGGGAGCCGATGCCGATGTGATCGTGGAAATGAAGGCGTTTCGCGCGCCCGTCTATCTGGGCGGCCGGTTGGCGCTTGAGCCCGCCGCGCTCGCTCTGCCCATGGTGCGTCGGTCGGAGCTCGTCGGCTTTATGGCAGTCGGCAAGAAGATCGAGCGCGAAATATACCGGCCGGACGAGATCGACAATCTCGCTCGAGCAACTCGCCAGGTGGGTTTTGATCTTTACGCTCTGCGACTCGAGCAGCTCGAACAACGCTCGCATGAGCTGCAACAACAGAATGAGGGCTTACGCCAGGGACTCCGATCGTTGACGAATCATGCGCTCAGCAGGTGACGAGATCCGTGTGCGCGAAGCCCTTGGAGTAGTCGAGCACGGAGATGACTGTCGGCGTCACGCGGAATATTCGGACGTCCTCCGGGGCCGGCATCGGCATTGGCAGTGAGATCTGCTCAGGATACTTCAGCGGAAACATACGCAAGACCTTGCGCGCTTCGGCCGGGTCCACCGCTTGCGCGCGTGCCGCCATGGACAGGCCGGTGATCGCCATCAGATCCGGCGTGTCGTGATCGATC
>JBGPLJ010000389.1:0-3185 GCA_041486385.1 Steroidobacteraceae bacterium | reverse complement strand
GTCCACCGCTGGAAGCGTGGCCGTGTCACCGTTTCGAAGGACTCGCTCGATCGCCTGGATTGCTGCCATGTTGGGTTCTACGCCCGGGGGCGGAGAATCTTCCCTGCCGTCGGGCGTTACCATGTGGCTGCACTGGTAGCAGAGACGCCGTAGGGCGTCAACCGATTGACGACGCCTCAGCGACGAGCTAGGGCTTGCGTGATGAACCACCACACCGCGATGCCTCTCGTCACTTCGTGCGAGGGGCTCGTGCGCCACGGGGCGCTCCGGTACGCGCGCATTGCGCCGCACCTCCTTGACGATCTCATCGCGGAAGCAAGGCTGGCCGTTCTCCTCGCGGCCGACAAGTACGATCCGACACGGGGCGCCTTCCCTGCGTTTGCGTATCTCAAGATCGACACGGCTTGCTACTGCGTAGTGCAGCAACAGCGCTGGGCCGTTACGCTCCCGATTTACCGCGGGGCGAAGCGAGCCCCCGCCATCAGCGCCGCATCGCTCGTGCGGGTCGGTGACGACGGCGAGGAGCGCGAGCTGCTCATCGCCGCGGAAGAGCGATGCGCGCGCGACGTGCTTGCCATCGAAGCGCTCAGCGCTGCATTCCAAAGGCTCGCGCCACGGGAGCGAGCGGTTCTTGAAGGACGGTTCGCCGAAGACGCGACGCTGCCGGAGCTTGGCGAGCGGCTCGGCCTGTCAGGCGAACGAGTGCGGCAACTCGAAACCAGAGCACTCGCCAAGCTGAGAGAGGCGGTCACGAAATGAAACTCACAGAGATTTGCTTCCGGTTAATGCATGATCTCTTCGGGTAAGCGTAGACGCCGAAAGGCGAATAGGCGGCGCCGGTACGAGGAGCGCAAAGCGGTCGTGCGTGCCCTCGCTGATCCGGTGCGATTTTTCCCAGCGCACGGACAGAAAGGGGACTATTTCTGGCACGCCAAACGGCGTGTGCAGCGCCAGCCTATTGGCTGGCGCTGCACCGTCTCCGGCACTCCGGGCACGTGGGTTCCTGTGACGGACTGAGCCAGCATGACCAAAGAAGAACTAGGGGCTCTCGCCGACTCGTTTGCCGCGCAGGCGGCGGCTGCGGGTTGCTACGGCGCTATTATCGCGCTCTCGCACGAGCATCCTATTGGACACTCATCGTTTGCGATTCGTTCACGCGGCCGCTGTCTAGAATTGGAAGGCCTGGCTGCGCGCGTCGCATGGTGGGCGCAGCGCATATGGGACTACAAAGCCTGGGTGGCGGCGCCCGGCGATGGTTCCGCCGCGGGCGCGGCGCAGTTTATACCTCCACTTGGACAGCGAGGAGGAGCGGGCGGCGGGCGCGACGACTTCGTCGCCACCCGTGATACTATGTCGACCGGCGGGCGCGGCAAAGGCGGCGCGGGCTAGCCGAACGCAACCCACGTCCCAGGCACACCTGCAACGGAGCAGAACCATCCCATCGGCCCCGAGGCGCCGGTGGACCTCCACACCCGCTGACCCACGTCCCACTTCCCAAGGGTGGGCACCGTCGGCGCAGTCAGCTCTCCGGCCATCGGCATCATGTCGTAAGTGGTGAACCCGTCGAAGAGACGTAGAATTGCAGGCGTGGGTGCGGTCCGCGACTGCTGGGCATTGCCGATGTAGGTATTGTTCCAGTGATTGCTCGGATCGTCGCAGTAGATCACTGGGCCGATACCGAGCGGGCCGAGCGCGTTGTTAATGAACGTGCACGCCTGGACCGGGCCGCCCAAGTGGATAGGCTTGGAGACGGCGCCTGCATTTTTGAACCAACCATTTTCGACAGTCGTGTTGTGCGTGTCTTCGTCCATCAGTATCCCGTCGCCGTCGGTTGCCCACTCGATCGTGGCGAAGCTCAGGATCCCTCCCTCGGCCCCGCGAATGTGCATCTGTGCACCGCCGGCTATCCCGCACGTCTTGAGGTTCAGGTCTTCGATGAGACACACGCCGGACTGAGAGGACGGCGGGGCGGTGGCAGCGCCGCCGATCCATTCGAACCCGAGGCCCTGGATGTCCGATGCGGAAGGTTGCTCGAACATCGACCCCGACGGAGCGATGAGCTGGTGCCCTTTTTGGCTTGACCTCACCGAGCAGAGAATGCTCAGCGCCCCTCCCTCTTTCCAAATCATACCGAAGTCGGTGGCATTGAGCGCCAACTGTGTTGCAATGGTACCGGACACCGCATTGGCGTAGAGACCAGTCGCGCACACGTTGTTGCAATCGTACGTGAAACCATCAGAATCGGCATTTCCGTGCAGCTGCACCAAGTACGTTCCAGCCGCCGCCGCTTTGAATGTCGGGCTCATGCCCAAGCCTGCGCTTGAGCCGATGAGAGATCTGTTGCTGATGGACAACACGTCCGGCGTCACCAGATACGTCCCGGTAGGAAACCACAGCGTGTCTCCTGCCGCGGTCCCAGTCAGCGCGTTCTGGATCTTGTCTGTCGTGTCCGACAATCCAGTGTTATCGACGTTGAATTCGTCGACGACGTTAATTCCTGTGGACAATGGACTTGTGCCTTTCGTTCTGTGAACGCATCAACCGAACGGCACCCACGTGCCTGGAGTGCCGGCGACGCTGCAGTACCAGCCGATAGGGCCCGACGCGGCACCGGACCTCCACACCCGCTGACCCACGTCCCACTTCCCGAGAGTGGGCGCCGTCGGCGCGGTCACCTCTCCGGCTCGCGGTGTCATGTTGTAGGTCGTGACGCCATTGAAGAGCCGTACAATCACGGCCGTCGGCACGATTCTAGACTGCTGAGCACTCCCTATGTAGGTGTTGTTCCAGTGGTTCGCGGGATCGGTGCAGACGATCACTGGCCCCGCGCCCTGAGAACCGAGCGAGCAGTTGATGAACGTGCATCCCTGCACCGGACCTCCGAGATGGATCTGCCGAGCAACGACTCCGCCGTTTACGAACCACGGAGCTTGGATCGTCATATTGTGACAATCCTCGTCCATCAAAATTCCGTCGGTGTCTCCGCCCCACTCCACATACGCGAATTTCAGGATCCCTCCCTCTACGCCTCGGATGTGGATTTGTGGGCTGACCCCATCGAGCGCGCACAGGTCAGAGATCATGGTATCGACGATGCACGCGCCAGACTTCGAGGTCGGCGAGGCAGTGGCGGCGCCACCGATCCACTCGAACCCGACGCCCTGGCAACTGCTCGCGAGAGGCCG
>JBGPLJ010000388.1:0-3199 GCA_041486385.1 Steroidobacteraceae bacterium | reverse complement strand
GGATGAAACCCTCGCACTGGTCGACTTCGGTTCGGCCAAATACGTCGACGCCAACAGCACGATTACCATCAGCCGGCAGGTGCGTGGCACTCCTTTCTATATGAGCCCGGAGCTCGCGGCCGGTGAAAACCTGGACGGCCGCAGCGATTTCTATAGCCTCGGTGTCATCGCGTTCGAGCTCCTGGCCGGCGCGAGGCCCTATCGGGGCCAGACAGTTTTTGAAATCCTCGAACAGCACGAGAAGGCGCCGATACCGCGCTTGCCTGAGCGGCTCGCCGAATGGCAGCCGCTGATCGATGCGCTGCTCGCGAAATCGCCGGCCGATCGTCCGGCTGACGTTGCGTCGGTGCTCGAACTCATCCCTTCGCCGTAAGGATCCGATCCTTCAGGGTTTTGGCTGCTGCGGGTGCATGAGCTCCAGCGCCAGCTCGCATCGTCCCGCCTTCATCCGCCAGATCCTGAGGTAATGCTGTGGGGCGGGTTTGAGGAACTCGACGTCACCATAGGTGTAACCGAAATCCGGCGACGCGCCCGAGCCCGCAAAGCTGCGATGCTGGCTCTGGGGCTCCGTGAAGCCCGCCACGACCTTCAAGGCCGCTTTGCGATCTTCCGCAGGCGCCTGACCGACCACATATACCCAAAGGTCACGGCGGCCAAATCCCGCCAGTGCAGCCGCTTCTCCGTGTTGCTGTAGCAGCGCCCCATAGCGATCGTCGCAACTTTCAAGTGCCGACTGCGCCGTCGCATCCGCAGGGACATTGGGCGGAACTCGCGCCGATACCGATTCTGCTTTCAAAGGCGCAGCGGGTTTGCGCGGTGCTTCAACAATCACGCCGGAATCGAACACCACGCGCCAGCCATCGGGTTCCCGATAGCGCCAAACGGTGATGAAATCGCCGTGAGCGACGTCGCCGCTGCCCTTCATGGTGTAGGTGTAAGGCCCCGTAGTGAATCCAAGATCACCCGCTGCGTTCATTTCGGCGCGCACCGGGTACCAGGTCAACGAGTCCTTGCGCGGCGGGCGCTCCTGCCAGCGCGACCGAATCCGCACGGGGCCCGGCTCGAAACTGATGGCGTCATCCGCGAGATATTCGATGAACGCAAAGCGCATCCCGTTGTCGTCGGCTGACTTCGCGAACGCGTACTCCGCGGTGACCATGCTCCTGAGGCTCGCAGCCTGGCTGCTCGGCGCAATGCAGAGCGCGGCGGCCAGAATCAACGGAGCTCGCCTCATGTGTGCATTTCCTTCACTTTCTCCAAAAGGCGCGAGTGAACACCAGCACGAGCGTAAACACTTCGAGACGTCCGAGCAGCATTGCCACGGTGCACACCCACTGCTGAAAATCGCTGAGCACGCCATAATTCGACAGCGGGCCGATGGCACCAAGTCCGGGCCCGGAGCTGTTGATACAGGAAATCACGGCGGAGATCGAGCTGGTGAGGTCGAGTCCTGACGCCAGCAGCAGCAGCGTCAGCGAAACGATACTCATGAAGTACACGACGACGAACGCCAGGACCGACATCACGACCTTGTTCTCGATCACGGATTCGGAGATCTTCACCGGCATGCTCAGCCCCGGATGCAGAATGCGCAGCATTTCCCGCCATGCGCTCTTCATCAGAACCAGCATCCGGATCATGCGCAATCCGCCGCCGGTGGACCCCGAGCTGGCAACAATGCAGCTCAGAAACAGCATCATCATCGGCGCGAACAACGGCCACTGATTGAAGTCCTGCGAGAAGAATCCGCCGGTCGTGGCCGTTGTGATGACGTTGAAACTCGCGTGGCGCAGGGCGACAAGAAAGTCGGGATACGTGCCCTTCAGCTGCAGGAAGATGGCGATGCCAACTACGCTGAGCAGCAACGTCTTCAACAGTGCCACGGCTTCGCTGTCGCGCAGGTACGGCTTCAAGGCGCGCTGACGTAACACCGTGAAGTGCGTGGCGAAATTGAGTGCCGCGAGAATCTGGAAGAACGACAGCACGAGTTCGATGGGCACGGAATCGAAATAGCCGATGCTCTTGTCGTGCGTCGAAAATCCGCCGAGCGCCAGTGTCGAAAAGGCATGGCACACTGCGTCGAACCAGCTCATGCCGCAGAGCTTCAGCGTGAGCGCGCAGGCGAGCGTCAGACCCGCGTAGACGTACCAGAGCGCTTTCACCGTATGCGCGATGCGCGGCGTCAGCTTGCTGTCCTTCATCGGCCCCGGCGTTTCCGCCCGATGAAGCTGCATTCCGCCGATGCCGAGCAGCGGCAGAATGGCGACCGCCAGGACAATATTGCCCATGCCGCCGAACCAGTGCAGCAAATGGCGCCAGAGATTGAGTGATGCCGGCAATTGATCAAGGCCGCTCAGCACGGTTGCGCCGGTCGTTGTGAGACCCGAGACGCTTTCAAAGTAGGCGCCGGTGAACGAGAGGCCCGGAATGCCGATCAGCAGCGGCATGGCGGCGAGCGCCGGCAGGATTGTCCAGATGAGCGTGACCAGCAAGATCCCATCGCGTACGCGCAGCTCGCGCCGAAAGCGGCGCGTCGCGAGCCATAAAATGACCGCCGGCGCGAACACGATCAGTGCGGAGCGCAGAAATGCCGGCTGCGCGGGATCGATGGCGTTGAACGCGAGCAGCAGTGGCGCGAGCATCGCGACGCCAAAAGCAGTGACAATTCCCGCGAATACACCAGTGATGGGCAGAATTGTCGATTGAAACGTGGAGCGCGCGGACATGGGACTCTTAGCCTTTGCGGCGCGCTCAGCTGGTCTGGAAGAGCTTTTCGACCACTTCGACCTGACGCTTGTCGGTGAGAAACAAGATCAGGTGATCGTCCGCCTGGATGACCGTATCGTGATGCGCCATCAGCACCTCGTCGCCGCGAACGATCGCGCCGATGGTAGTGCCCTCCGGCAGCGCAATGCTGCCGATCCGCTGATCGACCACGCGCGCGCCGCTGGCATTGCCGTGCACGATTCCCTCGATCGCTTCCGCCGCGCCGCGCCGCAAGGAATGTACGCGGGCCACATCGCCACGCCGCACATAGGCGAGCAGGGCACTCATGGTCACGGTCTGCGGCGAGATCGCGATGTCGATCGGACCGCTCTCCATCAGCTCGGCGTAGGCCGGCCGGTTGATGAGCGCCATGACTTTCTTGGCGCCCAGGCGTTTCGCCAGCATTGCCGACAGAATGTTGGCTTCTTCGGCG
>JBGPLJ010000387.1:0-3207 GCA_041486385.1 Steroidobacteraceae bacterium | reverse complement strand
GCAATCCGCAGCAATTCTGCGTGTCGATTCGGTCGCAGCGCGAGAACCTTGATGGACTCCGGCAAAGCGAAGCGCAGTCCCAGGGCGATCAGCAATGGCGCGCCGCCGCCGATCAGAAACAGGCTTTGCCAGCCGAATTGCGGCATGAGCAACTTGGCAACGAGGCTGGGCGCCGCGCCACCCAGCGTGATGCCCACGAACATCAGCACGATCAGCGTTGCGCGCCAGCGCCTGGGCGAGAGTTCCGAGGTGAGCGCGATGCTGTTCGGCATCAGGCCCCCGAGGCCGATGCCGGTCACGAAGCGCAGAGCGGTAAGCTGGTTGATATCCGCGGCGCCGGTGATCGCAAGCGTCGCCACACCATAGATGATGCAGCCGGCGATGATCGCTGGCCGGCGTCCAAAGCGATCGCCGACATAGCCGAAGATCAGGGCGCCGAACAAAATGCCGAAAAGACTCGCGCTCAACGCAATGCCAAACGCTTGCGGGGAAACCTGCCACAGCCGTGTCAGCGCAGGCACGGCGAACGAAAGCGCGGAGATATCGAAGCCATCCGCGAACATCGCGAGAAAGGACCAGACGAGCAGATTGAGATTGAAGCGGCTGAGCCGCTGCTCGTCGACGAATCGCTCGATATCGTAAGTCTGGCCCACGGCGCTTCACTCCCCTGCGCATTCGCTCGCGGAGTCTAGTGGAGTAAGGCCGTGTGCGTCAGCCTTTAGCCGCCGGCATCAGATCTCGAAGCGCTGCGAGCATGTCGCTCGCTTTTGGTCCGATCAGCACGTGCACACGCTTCGAATTCGGACGCGCCACACCGCGCGCGCCGAGTGCATCGAGAGCCTTGTCCATGACGGCCGCGTCATCGCGAACCGTAAAGCAGAGACGCGTCGAGGCCTGTTGCACGTCACTCACGTTGGCCGCACCGCCCAGTGCCGCCAGCAACTGAGCGGGCGCGGCACCCTCGGACGCTCCGGCCCGAAGTACTGCGCGCATCTCGCCCGCCACCTGATCGGCGATCGGGCCCAGAATCACCTGCAGTTCCTTCGCCGAAGGCCGCACAGTGCCCCGCGCCCCGAGACTCTTGAGCGCCGCCTCGTCCACGCGCTGCGGGCTCACGACCACAAGACGCAAGCGGGTCGTGCAGGCATCGACCGACGAAAGATTCGCGGCGCCACCGAGCGCGGCGACGAGAGCCCGCGCACGATTGCCCGGCGCCAGCAGAGCTGTGTCCGGCGTTGTGACTGCATCGTTGAGTTCGCGCCCCGGCGTCTTCAAGTCGAACTTCGAGATGAAGTATCGAAAGAGACCATAGTAGATGCCGAAGTACGCGAGACCGATCGGCAGCAGCAGGAGCGGATGTGTCGCACGGTTGTAGCCGAGCACGTAATCGAAGAGACCGGCGGAAAAGCTGAAACCGAGCTTCACATTGAAGACATCCATGAGCACCATGGCAAGACCGGTGAGGAGCGCATGCAACCCAAACAGGACCGGCGCAAGAAAGACGAACGTGAACTCGATGGGCTCCGTCACGCCCGTGAGAAATGCAGTGAGCGCCATCGATAGCAGCAAGCCCGCCACGGCGCGCCGTTGGTCGTCGCGCGCTGCGTGATACATCGCGAGACAGGCGGCCGGGAGCCCGAACATGATCACCGGGAAGAATCCGGACATGAAGGCGCCCGCGCTCGGATCGCCCGCATAGAAGCGTTTCAGATCGCCGGTGACACCGTGATAGTCGCCGAGCAGAAACCACGCGATATTGTTGATGACGTGGTGCAGGCCCGTGATAATCAGAAGTCGATTGAGCACGCCATAGGCGAAGAGTCCCACGTCGCCGGAACCAAGCACCCAGCGGCTCAACACGTCCATGCCGTGCTCGAGGACTGGCCAGCCCCATCCAAAAAGACCGGCGAGTGCGAGGCCCACCACGCCGCTCGCGATCGGCACGAAGCGCCGCCCACCGAAAAACGCGAGGTAACTCGGGAGCTCGATGTTGCTGAAGCGGTTGTAGAGACCACCGGCGATGAGTCCCGACACGATGCCGGCTGGCACGCTGAGCTTTGCAAGCTCATGCGCCTTGAACGCCGCTGCGGCGAGATCGTGCGCCTGGCCCGTCAGACCTACGAGTACGTCGGGCGGCACGCCGATCAGCACCTCTGCACCCTTGGTCGCGACCAGATAGCCGACTACGCTCGCGAGACCCGCGGCGCCGTGATTCTCCCGCGCGAGACCCACCGCCACGCCGATTGCGAACAACAAGCCGAGATTTGAAAAGATCGCATCGCCCGCGGCGGCCATCGGCGCGAGATTCAGGAGATCCGGTTGACCGAGCCGCAGGAGAAGTCCCGCGACCGGCAGAACCGCGATCGGCAGCATGAGTGCGCGTCCAATCTGCTGCACGCCGGAGAACATTGGCTTCATGGGATCACCCGATGACTTGAGCCGAGAGGGCACGTACCGCCGCTGCGGATTCCTGTTCGAGCGCGCGGCGCGCGAGCGTGCGGCAGGTTTCCGTCGATAGCCTGCGAATCAGCGCCTTGAGCTCGGGAATCATTGACGGCACGGCGGACAGACCGAGCGCCCCGAGTCCGATGAGAATCGGCACAGCGAACGGATCGGAGGCAAGCCCGCCGCACACCGACACCCGCCGATTGCATCCGCGCGCGCCCTCGGCCGTTGCCGCGATGAGCCGCAGCACAGCCGGATGCAATCCGTCGAGCTGCACGGCAAGTTGCGGATGTCCCCGGTCCATCGCGAGCGTGTACTGAGTGAGATCGTTCGAACCGATTGACAGAAAATCCGCCTCCGCCGCGAGACTGTCCGCGATCAACGCGGCTGCCGGCGTTTCCACCATGATCCCAAGCGGCATGCGTGCTTCGCGACCGAGCTCAAGAGAGACCTCGGCGAGCAACCCGCGCACGGCCCGAATCTCAGCGGCGCTCGTGATCATCGGCAACATCACACGGCATTGCTGCGGCGGATTCACCGAGAGCACGGCGCGCAACTGGGTGCGCAGCAGGTCAGGTCGCCACAGGCTCGTGCGCACGCCTCGCAGCCCGAGCGCCGGATTGTCCTCATGAGGCATCGGCAGATAGCGGATCGGCTTGTCACCACCCGCGTCGAGTGTCCGGATGACCAATGTCTTACCTGATAATACATCTGCAATTATTTGATATTGCTCTGTTTGATAGGCTTCCTCGGGCGGTGTCT
>JBGPLJ010000386.1:0-3211 GCA_041486385.1 Steroidobacteraceae bacterium | reverse complement strand
TGTTGCGCGGCTCGCCGTCCATCAACGTATTGACGTCGACGAGGATCAAGCCCTCTTGCGCATCGGTGATGAGTGCGTAGTTGTAGATGCCGAGAAAAGGCTGTTCGAGATTCGTGGCCCGCATGAGTTCGCCCTGGTTGCGCGCGGGATGCACGGGCTGTGTCGTCGCGAGCGCTACGCAGGTCGCGTTGCGGCTCGCGATGTGCGTGTCGTGCCCGAGTGGCGAAAACGGCGCGCTGATGATCTTCTCGCTCACGCCCTTGTTCGCGATGCTGGCAACGTCATAGACGCGAAAGCCCCGCGCGCCTTCGGCGACGTACAGGTATTCACCACGCAGCTGCAGGCAGCCGACGACTCCGGATGCATGCGACTCCGCGGTCGGCAGCGCCCGCTTGCGCGCCAGGTGTGCGCGGTAGTTGTCGGGATAGGCGTAGCGCTCGAGATAACTCCCGATGACGGCCTGGGGCTCGTCCCATTCCGTCACCTGTATACCGACAACGTCCGATTGCGTGCCGACCCACGCGTTGAGGCCGAGGAAATTGATGAACTGTGTACCCTGTGCCAGCGTTTGCGCGAGGATCGCATTGTTGTCGCCGTCAGCGGCCAGGTGACAGTCGCTGCAAGTCTTGGTCTCGGTCTTGCGCTCGGTGTGCGGATAGTGCGGATTCATCGCCTGCGAGCTGAAGCCCGCGGCCGAGATCGGCGGCTGCTGCACGTAGATGTGCTCGCGATTGGCGTTGGTCGATGACAGCACCAGCGCGGATGAGGATCGAATCGGTGAAATCTTGCCGCCTTCAGTCGGACCGCGCCGGCCGAGCATGAAGATGTCATCGCGCGCCACCTGCGGATTGTAGGTGGCGAAGTTGCGCGCCACTTCACCCTCGTAGCGGTGGGACTGCGTCTTCCAGTTCGCCTCGATCGGCAGATGGCAACCGCCGCAACTCGTGGTCCACGACGTGTGGCAGGTATAGCACTCCATATTGTCGTCGCCATGTGCGAGGCGATCCGCGCCGACATCCGTGCCCCAGTGCTGACCTCTTGGGTCGCGCGCCATGAGCTTGGCGCGCGCGGCTTTCGCGTTGTAATGGGGATTGCCGGGCGTCACGCTGTCCTTCACCAGCGAGATGCGCCATTCCTTGGCCGGATCGACCGCCGAACGTTGTACTAGGGAGTCGCCAAGCCACTCGAATCGCTTGCGGCCATCGGGATTGCGGATGACGCTGAGGTCGGTGCCGTTCGGACCCGCCGCCGGTCCCGACGTGCGCAGCGTCGGGTAGCTCGCGACCGTGCCGTGACAGTCCTTGCAGTCGATTTCAACCGCCGCCGCGACTTCGCCATAGAGATGCCCGTTGCCGTGGGCGTCCTGGGAAAAATGGCAGTCGACGCAGTGCATCCCGGCATCCACGTGTATCGAGGACAGGTGCACAGCCTTCTGGAATTTCTTCGGATCGTCCGCGCTGACCAGGGCGCCCGCCGCATCGAGCAGATTGCCTTTGCGGTCGCGCTTGTAGACGCCACGGAAATTCCAGCCGTGGCCGTGATAGTCGGCGAACTGCGTGTCCTTCAGCTGCGGATTGAGATCGGCAACGCGCCCGAGGAACTCGGGATCGGCCCACTTGCCGCGCGGTGCAGCGCCTTCCGGGTTGCGGTCGAGCACCGTCCGCATGGTTTCGGCATCGGGGTATTGCTGGCGCTCCGGCCACATCGCGGGCGCATCGGATTCGTAATCCCACATCGTATAGCCGAGGAAGGAGTTCATGAACATGTTGGGCTGGTGCATGTGACAGCTCATGCACTGGCTGGTCGGCACGGAGCGCGTGAATTCGTGCTTGAGCGGATGGCCGCGTTCGCCGCGCGGAATGGTGGCATCGGCACTCTGCGTCGTGCCGTCATGACCGAACACGGCGTAGGGTCCGGAATGACGCGGGTCGCGATCGTTCGCATACACCACGTGACAGGCTGTGCAACCCGATGAGCGATAATCGCCCGGCTGATCGTTCGTGCCGAGGAACCACATCAGCGGATCGTTGAGCCGTGTCTTGTGGATATTCAACACCGGCACTGCGATGCGCGCGCCCGTACCGGGCCCGCGATTTGACTGCTTGAGATCGGGCTTGCCCGGCTCCTCCAGTTTTTGCAGCTGCCCCGACGCGTTCGGCTGTCCCGTCTCGGGAAACGTGTTGCCCGCAACGCGTCCACCGCGTTCAAACACGCGGAACACATCGGCCGGCGCAATATTTTCCCAGCGCGGCAAGGGCAGGATTTCCTCAATCACGCCGTGCTTGCGCGCTTCCTCGGGATCGAGCGGCGGACCCTTGACGACCGCCGCCTTCCCTTCGCGGGTATAGGCTTCCCCCAGTCGATACGTCTTGTAGGGCAGCAAACCGTTGTTGTACGTCGCGCCGCCCCAGAACATCGCGCTCGTTGCCATGAGACTGCGTTCAGCCGCCTGGATCACGGCGAGATGACAGGCGCCGCAGGCTTCGCGCGCGATGCGGTAGTCGCCCGGATTCACGAAACGAATAAACTCGGGCGCTTCCTTGTTGAGGAGCGCGTAGCTGCGCTCGGGATTCGCGCTCTTCGGAAAATTCCAGGCATGCGGATAACGCGGCAGCACATGCGCACGATCACGGACTGCATCGTAGGCCGGCCCGCGCTCGCCGCCGCCCCACATAGCGGCGGGATTCCCGCCGTGACAGTCGCTGCAGCCAAGAACCACGGCTGGGCTCGCGTGCATGGTGGCTGCATCGGTCGCCGCGTGACAGCTGATGCAACCCGCGCTCTTGGCCTCGGCCTGCAAGCGGGTCTGCTCCACCGGTGCGGGTGCCGCGATGACATAGCGACGTGCGACCGGCCGCTCGTCCAGATCGGCCGCGCGTAGCGGCGACGTCGCGGCCACCGCCATCGTCGCAACGACGAGCGTCAACAGGGCATCTTGGGCTCTCGTACGCATCAGTAAGTCAGGACCGCGTTGGCGAAAACGGAATACTGCAGCTCGTTGCCGAAGAGCGTCTTGTAACCCGCGCCCGGCACGAGTACGGCGGCCGACAAGCGCAATACGAAATTCTGGATCGCCAGGGGTCGCCAGGTGACGGCGCCCGACACGTCGATGCCGATGCTCCGATCGACGGACCCCTGGTTGCGCGCCGCTTCGACGCTGGCGGTATCCGCGAACCACAGGCCGTTGATGTTGGCGGCAGCACGCAGCGTG
>JBGPLJ010000385.1:0-3221 GCA_041486385.1 Steroidobacteraceae bacterium | reverse complement strand
CCAGCCTCGAGGATGGGCGCGAGCCACTGGTCGCGTCGCATCAGCATGGCCGCCAGGAGTTCGCGCAGCTGCGCGTAGTCATTGTCGAAGTGTTCGAGCAGCACTGCGAGCTCACGCTCAGGGCCCTCACCGCCCTCGAGCTCGTCGAGCAAGCGCTCGGAGGCCTCATCGTAGAGCGCCGTGGCATCGGTCTCGACTTCGAGCCCCGCTCCGGCTCGCGAGAGGATGGGCAGTGACCGCGCCAGCATCTGCGCGAGAGCATCGATCGTGAAGATATGGAGCCGCGCCGGGTGCGACTCGAGTTCCCAGCCGAGCTCGCGCGAGCGCGTGAGCGCACGCTCGGCCAGATCAAACGTCACGCGTTCGTAGGCCTCCGCCGGCGGCTGGCCCGCCAGCGCTGCGCGTAATGCGACGATCACGCGCTGGCGCATTTCGCCGGCGGCCTTGCGCGTGAAGGTGATCGCCAGCACCTCCTCCGGCGCATTGGCGCTGGCCAGTAGCGCCAGCAGGCGCTGTGTCAGCAATCCGGTCTTGCCCGATCCAGCCGGCGCCTGTACGACGAAGCTCACGCGCACGTCGAGCGCACGCTCCCGCGAGGCCGTGTCTTCGCGATCGAGCTCAGTCTGCATCGTCGTTCCGTTCCTCGACCGGCGCATCACTCCCGACGCGACACAGCGCGGCGAGTGAGCATTCCTGGCAGGTCAGATCGGAGACCGGGTCGACTCGCGCAACGCCGGCGATGTGATCATTGACCAGCGACGTGACCCAGCGTCGCCAATCCTCGACCTGCTCCCCAAAGCTGCGCGTCTTGTCCGCGATGGCGCGAAATTCCAGAGGTTCACGAAAGCCCGGGCCCACATCCCGGTCGGCGGCCATGCCGGAGAACCCGGGTTCGCGCAGATTCACGCGCGCAAAGGCGAGTCCGGACGGCGGCGCCGATCGTGTCACTGCATAGAGCGGCAATTGCGGCAGGTCGCGCTTCGGCCCAAGCCACCGCTTCGCATTCGGGCTGCCGGTCTTGTAGTCGATGATGACTTCGCCGCCCGAATCGAGCTCATCGATCCGATCGATCGAGAGCGTAAGGAATGCGCCGCCGATGGCGAAACGCTCCTTGGCTTCGAGCGCAGCCACCTTGAACGGTGCGCGCTTGCGCTCAATCTCGAGTAGCGCCTGCATGACTTTACTCAGCCACTGGCGTTCGAGACCCACCAGTCGTCGCGGCTCAATGAGCTGATGCTCGATGCACGCCACCCGCACCGCTTCGTGGATCATCGACTCGAGTTGCGCCGGCGTGCTTGCAGCAAGACGGGCGTGGGACGCAAGTTCACGCCACAACTTCTCGAACGCACGATGCACGACGCGTCCGCGGACGCTACGGCCGATGCCTGCCGTTGGTATTTCGAGCGCCAGCGCTTCGAGCCGCAATTCGCCGAAGGCACGAAACGGGCATTTGGCCTGGAGCTCCGTGACCTTCGCGCCGCCGCGCAGGTTGCCGGCCGGCGTTGCAAAGGGAGGCCCGGTATCACGCACGATTTCGATGCGCTGCTCCAGAAACGCGCGTTCAGCGATGTCGGCGACTACAACCACGGGCTCATACTCTGCAAGTGCGGTGGGCAGCAACGGCGATGGCTCCGCGGCGGAATCATCAATCTGCTGCGGCCAACTGACGATCACCTCGCCTGCCGCAGCGAGGAAGCCGGCGGTCGCGCGCCGCGCTTCTTCGAGTTCACGCTTGGCACTGACGCCGGGCATGGCGAGCGATCGTTGCAGCTCGAGCGGCAGGAAAGGATCGGGCTCGACGCCACGCGGCCAGCGGTCCGCCGTGAAGCCCGTGATCCACAGGCCGTCATAGTTCGGGCCCGGATGTTGAAGCGCGTCGATCACGTGAATCCGCGGATCGCCGCTGTCGGGTTGAAACGCGGTGTCGCGGCACAGGCGCTCGAGCTCGTGTAGCGCCGTGCGCAATTCGACGGGCGGCAGCATCGCTCCGAGCTGCGCAAAATCCGTGAGGAGATCACGAAAACGGCGTGCGGCCTGATGCTCGACGCTCGACAGTGCCCGCCCCTCAGGCCAGCCCGCGGCTTTGAGCGTCGCGCCCAGCCGCTCGACCCACTCGTGCATGGGCCGTCGTGAGCGGCCCAGATCGAGCGCCACCATCACGCGATCGATCATTGCCGCAAACAGCGGGCAGGCGCCGTCGCGCGCCAGGCGCGCGAGCGCTTGCCGCTCCCATTCAACCTGACCCAGCCGGCGCAGGCGCCGATCGAGCTGTGCGCGGGCCGCCGCCTCCTCCTGCCAGCCGGGAAGGTACGGACTGCGCAGCAAACTGCCCGCCGCGCTCCAGCTGAGCGTATGAGTTCCGAGCGCGAGCACGCCAAGTGCGGCATTGGCGATGGCGAAATCCATCAGCGGCTCACCACCGATCATGGCGAAGAGCGGCATCCGCTCGGGCGTTGTTGGCAGGAGACTCCCAGGGTCCAGTACACGTTCAAGAACGGCGCGCACGTTCGCGCGCCGGCCCTTGAGATCGGGCACGATGACTGCGCAGGTTGCGCTGGCGTCGCTCGCGACGCGCGCGTAGGCCCACTGGGCTGCCGCAATCAACTCATGGTCCGGATCGGCGGCAGCAAACCGGCAGACCCTGCTCTCGACCTGCGGCGCCGTGCCGCGCTCCATTTGCGCGCCGGCTCCGACGAAAGCCTGCATCAACGATGTCAGCGCGGGCGGTTGATCTTCGAAACCGAGCAGGATGACACGCTCGCCGGTGACGGCAGGCGGCGGCGAACCAGCAAGGACTCCTGCGAGCTGCGCGCGATCGATCCATTGGAGCTGCGCCTGCTGACGGCGATAACGTTCGATCCAGTCGCGGAAACTCCGCCCTTCCGCGGTGGCGGCCGACAGGCTCCCGGGATCGATGCGCCAATCGAGGAGTCGGCGCCAGCTGCGCGCCGCCGCGCGAGCTGTTGCGTCGACGTTGAGCAAGGGCGCCAGGGACTCTGTGGCAATGATTGCCTCAAACGCACGCACCACCTGTGTGTCCGACATCAGGGCGCGGGGGTCGTGGTGGTCGGCGCGCCACGCCTCCCAAAGCTGTACGAGCCAGTCATCGAGAGTCGATACGCGAGCCGACCGCCAGATGTCGCGGCCGGCCGCGCGTTGCACGCGGTCGTAGGACTGGCGCCAGGCGCGCGCCGTCTCCCGCGATTCGACGATCAGGAGCT
>JBGPLJ010000384.1:0-3262 GCA_041486385.1 Steroidobacteraceae bacterium | reverse complement strand
TCGACGACTTCTGGAAGTCCAAGGTCGCGGACTTCTCCAAAATCGTCACACCCGCATTCATCGTTGCTTCGTGGACGGATCAGGGCCTGCACGAACGCGGGACGCTCGAGGGATTCAAGAGGCTCGCGTCCAAGCACAAGTGGCTTGAAGTTCACGGCCGGAAGAAGTGGTCCTACTACTACGAGCCCAGGAGCATCGCCCGCCTGCAGGCGTTCTTCGACAAGTTCCTGATGGGCATCGATTCGCCGGTCGACACCTGGCCGAAGGTACTGGTCGAAGTGCGCGAGAAGTATTGCGTGGGCGATCAGCACGGCGAGAGCGAGTGGCCGATCGCCCGCACCGAATACACCAAACTTCATCTCGACGCGCGCAGCGGCCAGCTGCTGCGCGAGCCGGTTCCGGTGCAGGCCACCTGCCGCTACGATTCCCTGGGGAGCGGGCCGGGCACGCACCGTGCCGAATTCGACTTCGTGTTCGAGAAGACGACGGAACTCACCGGGCATATGAAGCTGAAGCTCTTCATGGCCGCCGAAAGCGCGGACGACATGGACATCTTCGTCGGGGTGTACAAGTTCGATGGACGCGGCGAGCTGGTGCCGTTCGCTTACTACGCCTATTTCAACGACGGCCCGGTTGCATTGGGGTGGCTACGCGCCTCGCATCGGGAACTCGACCCCGCGCGCAGCACCGAATCCCAGCCCGTGCTGCTGCACCAGCGTGAGTTGAAGCTAGAGCCAGGCGTGATCGCACCGCTGGAAATTGAAATCTGGCCTTCCGGGACACTGTTCGAGGCCGGATCGTGCCTGCGGTTGATCGTGCAGGGGACCGACATTCAGAAGTATTCAAAGATCCGTCATCCGGTCTATACGCGGCACGAAGAAAGCGTGAATCACGGGCGCCATGTCATCCACACCGGCGGCGCCACCGATTCCTATCTGCTGATCCCTGTCGTGCCGCCGCGCTGAAGCCGGCTGAGGTACCCCATTCTGCAAATAGCTTTCGACTTATCGGCACATTCCGGCGGGGCGGGTATGAGCATAACCTCGGGACGACCGTGGGCAGCGAGCCCGCTCGGGCGGCGCGTGTGCCTGGCCGAAAGACCAATCTGGGGGAAAAACAACGTGAAGCCTTATCGACGGAATGCGAGAGTCGAACTGTTGGAAAGGCTCGGACGCCAGCATCGGCATGCGCCGAGTCTTGGACTTGCCTTTGCGCTGAGCGCAACGATGGCCATCACTGGTTCGGCGCGAGCGGCGGAGCCGGCCGCGCAGCCGGCGAGCGATACGTCCTCCGATCAGCTCGAAACGATCGTGGTCACGGCGCGCTACCGCTCTGAAAATCTTCAGGAAACGCCGATCGCGATCACCGCTCTCAGGGCCGATCAGCTGGAGGCGCGCGGCTTCAACAACGTCGTCGACGTCACCAAGGCGGCCCCCAACGTCACCCTGCAGCAATCCGGGAGCAACGGCGGCAAGGCGGCAGTCGCCTACATCCGCGGTGTGGGGCAGAACGACTTCACCCTGGCCTTCGAGCCCGGCGTCGGCTTCTACATGGACGACGTCTATTTCGGGACGATTTTCGGCGCCATGTTCGACCTGGGCGATATCGATCGTGTCGAGGTCCTGCGTGGACCGCAGGGCACGCTGTTCGGCAAGAACAACGAGGGCGGCGCCGTGCGTATCTTCACGACGCAGCCGAAGGGCAACGATTCCGGTTACTTCGAGGCCGGCTACGGCAACTTCAACCGGTACATGGTGAAGGCCGCTTACGACTTCTCCGTCGTCCCGGACAAGCTGGCGCTGCGGCTTTCGGGCGGCTTTAGTCGGGTCGACGGCTATGTGACGCGCTACGATTTTGTCTGCTCGCATCCGAATCCGGCGGATTCCGGCAATCTGCCGCAGATCACGATCCATCCCGATTGCAAGCTCGGCACGGAAGGCGGCGATGAAGTCGTGACGGCCCGGGCGAATCTGCGCTGGACGCCGAACGCGGACCTTCAGGTCCTGTTCTCAGCGGACTACCTCCAGGACCGGGGTGAAGCGACGCCGACCAAGACCCTTGCGATTCTCACGAACGGGCCGCTCGGGCGTTACAACACCTTTGTCCTGCTGAACCCGGCCTCGGGCTTCAACCCCGGGGTTCCGATCGACAGCCGTTTCGTCACCAACGGCCCGTACAGCACGTACGCCACCTTCAAGGATCTGAGCACGGGCATCAGCTTCGACCCGGCGAACAATGTCGATGCCTGGGGGCTCTCCAACACGATTGAGTGGAAGATGCCCGCGGGTCTGCAGATCAAGAACGTGCTGGGGTACCGGGCGTATGAGGGCAGCTTCGTCTACGACGGAACCGGCGCGCCGCTGAGCTCGGTCATATACGCCAATCCGGACTTCACCCACCATCAGTTCAGCGAAGAGCTGAATGTGAGCGACACGGCCTTTAACGATGCGCTCGATTGGGTCGCTGGCGTGTATTACTACGACGGATTCAGCAAGCAGGGTAACGGCCCGGTGCTTCTCACCTCGGCCGAGATCATTGGTCCGGGTTTCGTTCCCTTCTGCGGCCCGACCGACGGCTGCTATGGGCTCAACTTCATCACCAACGATCCGGTGGTCGTCAAGAACAAGTCCGCCTTCGTGCACGGTCAGTACCGCATCACCGACAAGTTCTCGGTGGAAGGTGGCGTGCGCTATAGCGACGAGTCGAAGACGTATACATTCTCCCGCGTCCTGCTGCCGACCAATCCAACCGATGTGCTCTTCACGCCGGCATTCGATCCCGACTTTCCCATCCTCTCCGGTTTCGCCAACCGGCCGTCGGCGACGGCCAAGACCGCGCGCTGGGATCCCAAGGTCGCGCTCCAGTTCAAAGTGACACCCGATGCCATGGTCTACCTGCAGTACGCCACCGGCTACAAGGGCGGCGGTATCAATCCGCATCCGGTGTTCGCCTCGCAAGCGGTGCCGTTCAAGGCGGAGACGCTGCGTTCCTACGAGCTTGGAGCGAAGACCCAGTGGTTCGACAATCGCTTGCGCGCCAATGCGGCGGTGTTCACCAGCGACTACAAGGACCTGCAGATCACGATCATCGGGCAGGCCGGTGCGGACATCGTCAATAACGCCGGCCATATCCGCATGTCCGGCGCGGAGGGTGAAATTGAAGCCGACCCCGTTCCCGAGCTGCTGCTGAACGGCTCCTTCGGCTTTCTGAACTACCGGACGATCGATCTCGGCGCTGCCGCAGGTGTTCCGGGCGGGGCGAC
>JBGPLJ010000383.1:0-3268 GCA_041486385.1 Steroidobacteraceae bacterium | reverse complement strand
TTTCAGTTTGGCTCGAAGCGCACGGGACCCGACCTCGCGCGCGTCGGCGGCCGCTACACGGATGAGTGGCATCGCATTCACCTGATCAATCCGCGCAACGTGGTGCCCGAGTCGAACATGCCCGGCTTTCCGTGGCTCGCCCAAAACACGATCGACCCCGCCATGACCTCAAAGAAGATGCGCGTGCTGCGCAAAGTCGGCGTGCCGTACACCGACGCGCAGATTGCCGCCGCACCCGACGCCGTCAAAGGCAAAACCGAAATGGATGCGCTGATCGCGTACCTGCAGGTGCTGGGACGCGCGTCGCGTACCTGGCCCAATTGAGGCTCTCGCCCATGGATCACGGAATTATCGTCGGTCTGGTTACGGGAACTCTGATGATCATTTTCATCGGCATCGTCGTCTGGGCGTGGAGCAAGCGCAGCGCGCGAGCTTTCGAGGAAGCAGCCCGCCTGCCGCTTGAGGAGGATCCGCGATGAGCGCTGGCTGGGCCTGGTTCATCGCGATCATCACCACGCTATCAATTGTCAGCGTGTGCTGGCTGATGCTCTCCAATCAACGGACGGCGAGCGCAGGGCAGTACAAGCCGCACGTTTGGGATGGGGATCTCACCGAACTCAACAATCCGCTGCCCCGCTGGTGGCTGTGGCTTTACTTCCTGACGGTGATATTTGCGATTGGTTACCTCGTGCTGTACCCGGGCATCGGCGTGTACAGCGGCGCGCTGGGCTGGTCGCAGCAGTCACAGCACGCGGCGCAGGTGGCAGCGGCGGAACGCGCGCAGGCACCCACTTTCGCCCGCTACGACAAGCTCAGCCTGGTACAGCTCGCGCACGACGCGCAGGCCATGGCGACGGCGCGCAATATCTTCGGCAATACCTGCGCCGCGTGCCATGGATCGGATGCGCGTGGCGCCGTCGGCTTTCCCAACCTGACGGACGCCGATTGGCTGCACGGTGGCTCGCCCGATGACATTCTCGAGACGGTGACGAACGGACGCATGGCGATGATGCCGCCGTTCGGTGCCGTGCTCGGAGACAAAGGTGTCGATGAACTCGTCGCGTACGTGCGGTCGATCTCCGGTCACAGCGATGCACCGCAAGATCTCGCGCGCGCAGGTGCCGCGAAGTTCCAGATGTATTGCTTCGCCTGTCACGGGGCCGATGCCAAAGGCAATGTACAGCTCGGGGCTCCGAATCTGACTGACGCCGTCTGGCTCTACGGTTCGAGTCCGGCAGTCCTCCACGAGACCATCGCCAATGGCAGGCAGAATGCCATGCCCGCGCATCTGCCGCTGCTCGGGCCGCAGCGTGTGCGTCTGATGGCGGCCTATGTTCTTTCCTTCTCCGACAAGAGCGCGGCTGCGCCGCCAGCGCCATGACCCCCGACGATACCGAGAGCGCCCCGCCCGTCTGGTCACGCGCGCGACGCGATCTTGCGGCCGTGTTGTGGCCCTCGTTCCTGATCGCCTGCGTCGCGACCATGCTGCTGTTCGCCTTTATCGACCCAGCCGATTTCGGCGAGCATTTGCCGCATTCTCTCTGGTCGGCCCGCACCGCTGCGTACAGCGCGGGTTTCTTCTTCCTGTGGCTGATCTCGATCGCGTCGGCCGCGCTCACGCTGTACATGGTGCGGACGTCCCGCGAGGAGCGCGGCGGTCCCGCGCGTTGAGCGGCTCACCATGAGCACACCAGCGCCGCATGCGGGCGGCGAGTCGTTGTTCGTCGCCGCGGAGAAGATCTATCCGCGCGAAATCAAGGGGCGCTTCGTCAATCTGCGCCGCGCCGCGGTATGGGCGCTGCTCGGCCTTTTCTATGTTCTGCCCTGGATCGAATGGAACGGACACCAGGCGGTGCTGTTCGACCTGCCCGGACGCAAGTTCCATATCTTTGCGCTGACCCTGTGGCCACAGGACTTCATCTTCCTGTCGTGGCTGCTGATCATTGCAGCGCTCTCGCTCTTCTTCGTGACTGCAGTCGCGGGACGCCTGTGGTGCGGTTACGCCTGCCCGCAGACGGTCTGGACGGAAACGTTCGTCTGGATGGAGCGCATCACGGAAGGCAGGCGCGGCGCGCGCATGGCGCTCGATCGCGGGCCATGGACGCCCGAGAAAATCCTGCGCAAGTGCGCCAAGCAGGTCCTGTGGGTGTCGTTCGCGCTCTGGACCGGCATGACTTTCGTCGGATTCTTCTCTTCCGTCCGCTCGCTCAGTGCCTCCATGATGCATCTGGAGCTCGGACCGTGGGAGGTGTTCTGGACACTCTTCTACGCCTTTGCGACCTACGGTAATGCCGGCTATCTGCGCGAGCAGGTGTGCAAGTACATGTGTCCGTACGCGCGCTTTCAGAGCGCGATGTTCGACCGCGACACGTTGATCATCACCTACGATACGGAGCGTGGTGAACCGCGCGGGGCACGGCGCCGAGGGAGCGATCAGCATGCGCAGAATCTCGGCGACTGCATCGATTGCCGCATTTGCGTGCAGGCGTGTCCGACCGGGATCGATATTCGCGAAGGCCTGCAGATCGAATGCATCGCCTGCGCCGCCTGCGTCGACGCGTGCGACGCGGTGATGGACCGCATGGCTTATCCGCGCGGCCTCGTGCGCTATTCCACCCAGAACGCGCTCGAGCACAAGACAGCGCACGTCATCCGGCCGCGCATTATCGTGTACGGAACGCTGCTTGCCTTGCTGATCGCCGGTTTCATCGTTGCCATCACCCTGCGTACTCCTTTCGGGCTCGACATTCTGCGCGACCGTAACGCGCTTTATCGCGAGCTCGCAGATGGCGCGGTGGAAAACGTCTACATGGCGAAACTACTCAACAAGGACGAACATGCGCACGACATGCTCATCGAAGTCCATGGGCCCGTGCCGCTCGAACTTGATCCAGCGCGGATCGTCGCGCACGTCGAGGGCGGTGCCGTGGCCAACGTGCCGCTGCGCGTACTCACACGCGACGCATCGCTCGCGACTTTCGGCTTCGAAGTCAGCGTGCGCGCCGAGGACGATCCGTCGCTCAAGGCGAGCGCTGCGGCACGCTTCATTCAACCTGGACACTAATCATGAAAATCGAGGCCAATGCCGCAAACGATTCCTGGTACCGTGAACCCATGGTGTGGCTCCTCATCGCCATCTTGGCGATGGCGCTGGCCGCGGGCGTCACGCTGCTGAGTTTCGCGCTGCTGCACCCCGATGCCGAGGTGTACAACGAACGCAGGCCAGCACCCACGGTGACCCACACTCTCGTCCACCGCATCGAAGAGT
>JBGPLJ010000382.1:0-3310 GCA_041486385.1 Steroidobacteraceae bacterium | reverse complement strand
CGATCTGCCGCTCATCATCTCCGGCACGATTACGGATGCCTCCGGCCGCACGCTCTCCGGACAGACGCTCGAAGCGTTCTGGAATTCGGTGCGCCACGCACGACCCGCCGCCATCGGCCTCAATTGCGCTTTGGGCGCGCGCCAGCTCCGTCCGTATGTCGCCGAACTCGCGCGGCTGGCGGACACCTGCGTCTGCGCGTATCCGAACGCGGGGCTTCCGAATGCGTTCGGCGAGTACGACGAAACCCCGGAAATGACCGCCGATCTCCTCAGTGAGTTTGCTGCGAGCGGCCTCGTGAACCTCGTCGGCGGTTGCTGCGGCACGACGCCCGAACACATTCGGCTCATTCGCCAGGGCGCGCTCCAGCATCCGACCCGGACGCTCCCTGCGACGCCGACACGCCTGCGCTTGAGCGGCCTCGAACCACTCAACATTGGCCCCGATACGCTCTTTGTCAACGTGGGCGAGCGCACCAACGTCACTGGCTCGGCACGCTTTCGCAAGCTCATCGAAGCCAACGATTACAACGGTGCCCTCGACGTCGCGCGCCAGCAGGTGGCGAGCGGCGCGCAGGTGATCGACATCAACATGGACGAGGGCATGCTCGATTCGGAGGCGGCGATGACGCGCTTTCTGAATCTCATCGCGAGCGAACCCGACATCGCGCGCGTGCCGATCATGATCGACTCGTCGAAATGGACGGTGATCGAGTCGGGCCTGAAGTGTGTGCAGGGCAAGGCGATCGTGAATTCGATCAGCCTGAAGGAAGGCGAGGCGGCGTTCGTCGAACGTGCGCGCACGATCCACCGCTACGGCGCAGCGCTCGTCGTCATGGCGTTCGACGAACGCGGCCAGGCGGACAGCGTCGAGCGCAAGGTCGAGGTCTGCCAGCGTTCCTACAGGATTCTGACCGAGCAGGTTGGCTTTCCAGCCGAAGACATCATCTTCGACGTCAATGTGTTCGCGGTGGCGACGGGCATCGAGGAACACAACGGCTACGGCCAGGCCTTCATCGAGGGCACGCGCGCCGTTAAAGCGGCGTGCCCGGGCGCGCGCACTTCAGGCGGTATCTCCAACGTGTCGTTCTCGTTCCGCGGCAACGAGCCGCTGCGCGAGGCGATGCATTCGGTGTTCCTGTATCACGCGATCAAAGCGGGCCTTGATATGGGCATCGTGAACGCGGGCCAGCTGGCGATCTACGAGGATATTCCGCGCGAGCTGCGTGACCGCGTCGAAGACGTGATCTTGAATCGCCGGCCGGATGCGACCGAGCGGCTCCTCGAAATTGCCGCTTCGTTCAAGAGCACCGGCGGAACGAAACCCAAGGAAGACGCCGAATGGCGCTCGCTGCCCGTCGCGAAGCGCCTGTCGCACGCGCTCGTCAAGGGCATCGATGAGTTCGTGCTTGCCGACACCGATGAAGCGCGACTCGCCTCCGCGCGGCCGCTCGATGTCATCGAAGGGCCGTTGATGGACGGCATGAACGTCGTCGGCGATCTCTTCGGCTCGGGCAAGATGTTCCTGCCGCAGGTGGTGAAGTCCGCGCGCGTGATGAAGAAGGCCGTCGCGCACCTGCTGCCGTACATCGAAGCCGAGAAGTCGGGCAACGCGCGCAGTACCCAGGGCAAAGTCCTGATGGCGACCGTGAAAGGCGATGTGCACGACATTGGCAAGAACATCGTGGGTGTCGTGCTCCAGTGCAACAACTTCGAGGTCATCGATCTCGGCGTGATGGTGCCCTGTGACAGAATCCTGGAGACGGCGAAGCGCGAGGGCGTCGATATCATCGGCCTCTCGGGACTCATCACTCCATCGCTCGATGAAATGGTGCATGTCGCGCGCGAGATGAAGCGACAGGGTTTCACTGCGCCGCTCCTGATCGGCGGCGCGACGACATCGCCTGTCCATACGTCGGTCAAGATCGATCCGGAATACGCAGGCCCGGTCGTCTACGTGAAGGACGCTTCGCGTTCGGTCGGCGTCTGCCAGGCGCTCGTGACACCGGAGAGCCGCGCGGGATATGTCGCGAATGCGAAGAGCGAGCACAAGCGCCGGCGCGAGCAGCACGCCGCGACGCGCGCAAAGGCGCCGCAGGTCGCGCTGGGAGAGGCGCGCGACAATGGCGCGCGCCCCGACTGGAGCAGCTATCGTCCGCCCGTGCCGCGTTTTCTCGGCATTCGCGCGTTCGAGGACTATCCGCTCGAGGAACTGGTTCGCTACATCGACTGGATGCCGTTCTTTCACGCGTGGGAATTCGCCGGCAAGTTTCCGGATATTCTTACCGATCCGGTCGTGGGCGAGGCCGCGAGCAATCTCTATGCGGATGCGCGCCGCATGCTGCGCGACGTCGTGCGCAGTCACTGGCTCACCGCACGCGGTGTCATCGGCCTCTTTCCCGCCAACAGCGTCGGCCACGACGACATCGAGCTCTATGTCGATGACACGCGCGCTGCCACGCTGGCGCGCCTGCATAACCTGCGCCAGCAAAAGGAAAAATCCGCGGACCAGAGCCATCTTTGCCTCGCCGATTTCATCGCGCCGCGCGCGACCGGCGTGCCCGACTATCTTGGTGCCTTCGCCGTCACGGCCGGCGTCGGTATCGAGGCGCACGTCGAGCGATTCGAGCGCGCGCACGATGACTACAGCGCGATTCTGCTGAAGGCGTTGGCCGATCGACTGGCGGAGGCCTTCGCGGAGTGCCTGCATCAGCGAGTGCGCCGCGAATTCTGGGGCTACGCGCCCGATGAGCAGGTCTCGAATGAACAGCTGATCCGCGAGGAGTACCGCGGCATCCGGCCGGCGCCGGGCTATCCCGCGTGCCCGGATCACACGGAAAAGGCGACGCTCTGGCGGCTGCTGGATCCCGAACGGCGCTCCGGCATTCGATTGACCGACTCGTTCGCCATGTATCCGACCGCCGCCGTCTCCGGTTTCTATTTCTCGCACCCGTCCGCGAGGTATTTCGCGGTCGGCAAGATCGGCCGCGATCAGGTCGAAGACTACGCGCGCCGCAAAGGCTGGTCGCTCGCGCAAGCAGAGCGCTGGCTCGCTCCCTGCCTCGGCTACGAACCGCAGGACTCCGCGGCGGCCTAGTTGCCGATCCCCCGCCCGGTGCCGGTGTCAGGATCCGGGGGTATTGGGGCGTCCGGCGGGGAGCAGTTCCTTGGCGCTCATGAGAAAACGTGCAGAGGAAAAAAGGGAACGCTGACTTTTCCACCTGTGTGACGTTGAGCGTGGCACTTGCGACCCAGGGAGTTCCCTTTTTTCCTCGCAAACCTTGCGGGGCCGGGCGAGCCGACAGCGTCCAGT
>JBGPLJ010000381.1:0-3318 GCA_041486385.1 Steroidobacteraceae bacterium | reverse complement strand
TAGGCTTCGGTCTCCGCGTCGTGCGGCATATCCTTCAGCTGGATCCAGGCGCCCACGAATGGAATGAAGGTTGGTGCACCAACGTTCAAGCCGCGCCGGCGCGCCGCGATGAAGTGACCCATCTCGTGGATGAATATGAGCGCCACGAAGCCTGCCGCGTACCACCATCCGAAGAGCAGCGAGTAGGCGGCGACCGAGATCAGCATCGTGCCGCCGGTCAGCAGAATCTTGCCGAACTTCGCTCCCGATAAGAGGAGCAGCAGCAGTTTCACGCCGGCGTGCCTGGATTCTTCCCGCCGCGGCCCTTGATCCACTTCCAGACGCCGCCGCCGACGCCCGCCGCAGCAAGCGCGAAGACCTTGGCGAACTTCACGATGAACACACCGATGACGGCGAGCAGTCCGAGCTTCTTCGCCGCAACGCCTGCGATGAGCGCCGCGATGCCGTACGCCGCGACCTTGTCCGTCGAGGGCTTGAAGTCCGCATAGGTCTTGCCTTCATTGAAGTTGATCGCGGCCAGCAATTGCCTCGCCGCCGGCTTGTCGTCCTCGACGGTCGCCTCAGCCGTGATGAGGTTAAGAGAGACATAGCCTGTGCGGCCGAGCACGTAGGTGTTGTAATTCACACCGGGATTGTTGTCGGCACCTGCCTTCAACTTCACTTCGGCCGACCACACCAGGCGATGCGTCCGGCTATCGTAGGCCGGTTTCTCGATCCAGCGCGTCACCTGAATGGCGGGAATGCCCATCTTCGCGCGGTCTTCATTGGCCGCCTCGGTGCCCTCCTTGAGGCTGTCGAGGAGCTCATCGGCCTTCCAATCCTTGGCTTCGTCGTCCTTGATGTAGCCGGAATCGATGTAGTCGACGGCGACGAACCACTGCTTTTCTTCGGCCAGCGGCAGGATGAGTCCGACGAATTGTTCGTCCGTCGTATTGCCCATGACGCGCATGACTTCCGCTGCTTCCTTGCGCGGAATGAACCCGTAGCCATCGGGGAGGGAAATCTTCGCCTGGTCGCGCACGTCGATCGTGCCCGGACCGTGAATCATGGCGGCGCCGGCCGCTTTCCAGGCGGTTTGCGACGCCTGCTGAGCTGGCGTCAACGGCTTCTCAGGCGCGGAGCTTTCCTCCTGAGCGCACGCAATGCCAATCCAGCCGAGAATCAATGCACCCAGGAACACCGCGAGGCGGCGCTGTGCGGACCGTGCTGACATTTGTCCTCCCACGGGTGACTAGCCGAGCGACGGCGAATCCTAGGCCGTCGCTGCAGGAAATGCCAAAGAAGAGCTAGCGTGGTGTGATCTTGAACACACGTTCGGCGTTGCGATGGAAAAGTTTTTCCAGGGACTCCCGCGGTACCGGCGCGGTATTCATGAACTCCACCGAACCGGGCGCCGCCTGGTAGGGATAGTCGATGGCCCACATCACGTTGTCGATGCCGAGCACTTCAATCACGTATTTCAGGGTGGCGTGCGAATTGACGCCGCTCGTGGTGATCGCAAAATTGCGCTTGAAGGTTTCGCTCGGCGTGAGCTGCATGCGGTTCGCGGGCAGGCGAAACGCGTTGTAGGTGTAGTCGATGCGCCAGAGCCAGTAGGGAATGCCCTCCCCCATGTGGCCGAGGACGATCTTGAGCTTCGGATAGCGATCGAGCACGCCGCTCAGCAGCAGTCGCATGCCGTGCAATCCAGTCTCGGCCTGAAATCCCCAGGTCGCGGACTCCAGTCGATAGTCGCGATAGGAAGCCGCCATGGCATCCGCCGGGCAGCGTGGATGCAGATAGATCGGCGCATCGAGGGCTTCCGCTGCTTCGAGGATCGGCCAGAATTTCGGGCTGTCGAGATACTCGCCGCCCGTGTGCGAATTCAGAATGAAACCATTGAAATGGAGGTCACGGATCGCGCGCTCCATTTCGCGCACGGCGCGCTTCGGATCCTGCGGAGCAAAAGCGCCGAGGCCCGCGTAGCGGCCGGGATGACGTGCGATCGTGGCCGCGAGCCGATCATTGGCGGAGATTGCGATAGCGGTTGCCGTATCGGCATCGAACATCTGCACGCCGGGCGCCGTAAGGGAGAGCACCTGCATATCGACGCCGAGCTCATCCATGATCTTGAGGCGCTCCTGCTCGACATCCAGCAGGCGATCCTTGAGCACGCTCGGCACTTTCGGATGGGTCAATTGCCGCCAGAGGACGAGATCGAGGCTGTCCCAGGTCGTGCGGCCGAGGGCCGCCATGGCTTCGACCTGTTCGGGCGTCGCAAAGGCCTCTTCGGTCGCGATCCGGCGCATGCTGCGGTCCACGATTTCACTCCTGCGATATTTGTTCCCTGTGAGTGTATCGCGGACTCTTGCCTCGCTGTCGATGCCTCTGCGAGCATGGCGATCCACAGAGGGGATTGTCATGGATAACATCGCCGGCAAAGTCGCATTCATCACCGGGGGCGCCAGCGGCGTTGGCTTCGGGCAGGCCAAGGTCTTCGCGGAGGCTGGGGCGAAGGTCGTGATCGCGGATATCCGCCAGGATCACCTGGATGAGGCGGTCGGCTATTTTCGCGCGCGCGGCGTCACGATCCACGCGATCCGGCTCGATATCACCGATCGCGCGGCCTACGCCCGCGCAGCCGACGAAGTCGAGCGCGTCTTCGGCACCGTGCAGCTGCTCTTCAATACCGCGGGCGTTTCGATTTTCGGCCCGCTCGAGAAATCGACCTACGACGACTACGACTGGATGATGGGCGTCAACTTCGGCGGCGTTGTGAACGGCATCCAGACTTTCCTGCCGCGCATGATCGCGTATGGCCAGGGTGGGCACATCGTGAACACCGCATCGCTCGGCGCCTTCATCTCCGGTGGCCCGGCCGGCATCTACTGCGCTTCGAAGTTCGCGGTGCGTGGACTGTCGGAAGCGCTGCGTGGCGAGCTCGCCAAATACAACATCGGCGTTTCGGTGCTGTGCCCGGCGAACGTCAAGACGAATATCACTGAATCGGTCATGACGCGGCCCGACAAGTTCAAAAACAGCGGCTATGTGGTGGACGAGGACGTCGTCACGTCCCTGCGCACGATCTACTCCGCCGGCATGGAACCGGTGGAACTCGCTGGGCATGTGCTCAATGCGGTCAAGAAGAACGAGTTCTACATCATTCCGTACCCGGAAGCGCGCAAGGGCCTCGAGGCGCACTTTGCGGCGGTGCTCGCTGCGCTGCCGCCCGAGGATACGGACAAGGAAGGTCAGGCAAAACGCCAGGCTGCGATGGCCCGCTATGTTGCCGAGCGCACGGCACAGACTCAGAAACACTACTAGGGCGAGACGATGTGC
>JBGPLJ010000380.1:0-3339 GCA_041486385.1 Steroidobacteraceae bacterium | reverse complement strand
GAGCGTCACCTGCGCCGACTTGAGGTTTGCCCTGGCGACCGCGAGCCCATACTTGGCCGTATTGAAATCGATCTCCGTCAGCACCTTGCGCTGAAAGAGCACCAGATTCCGATCGTATTCGCGCTGCGACTGTTCGAGCTCCGCCTGGCTGCGTTCGACGCCGGCTTCGGCGTCGCGCACGGCTTGCTGCTGCAGTGTGGGATCGATGCGCGCAATCAGCTGTCCCTTCTTCACCGCATCGTTGAAATCGACCTTGAGTTCATCCACGCGTCCCGACACCTGCGTACCGACCTGCACGGTCGTCACCGCCGAGAGCGTGCCGGTCGCCGAAACCAGCGATTCCAGATCTCCGCGCTCGACCGGCGCAAGGCGAAACTCGGCCGTCGTGTCCGTGCCGCTCTTGCGGAACACGAAATAGGCGGCAATCGCGGCGACCACCACGGCGGCAATGACAATGATCAGCTTTTTGTTCATTCGGGACCTCGCTGCGCGAAGCATCTTAGTCAGGCGAGCGAAGCCGCAGTGCCAACCGAGTCATGACTTGCACTCCAATGTTCTGAACTGCATGCCGCACGCCACGAACACCTTTGCCCCAGAGGCGCTCCCTGCCTATGCTTGTGCCCTGCTTCCACGAGTAGGCGAAATCTGACCCCCCAAGTGAACGCCGCGTCCGACACTCCCGCCCTGCCGTCGCAACGTCGCAGCGGCTCCGACTCCGTGACGCGGCCCGTGCCCTTGCGTCCAATCGAATACCTGCTGATTTTTGGTTTCTGGACGCTCATCGCCCTTCTCAGCACGGCGAACGCGCTCTTCGATCCCCTGGTGCGTGGGCCGTCGCCGATTCCGCCGTCGGTGCGGGTGACCATGGCCTTCGTCGACTCTTATCTATGGGCTGCGCTGACGCCTTTCGTCATTTCGCTCGCCGGACGCTTCAGCGTGGAGCGTCGCGTCTGGGGACGGCGGCTGCTCCTCTATGTGGTGGTGGGACTCGCGCTCGCTGTTGCCATGGACATGGTCATGGACTTTCTGCGCTCGCAGCAGCTGCATGCGGTGCGCCTGAGTCTGGGCGAGGTCGCGCCGGCTACGCGCGTTCGACGACTCTGGTTCATGAATGAATTCCTCATCTATGTCGCCGTACTCGCCGCCGGCTTCGCGCGCGATCACTTCCTGCGGTATCGCGCCCGACGCGAAGAAGCCATTGCGCTGCAGGCGCAAGCTGCACAGTTGCGGGCGCAGCTCGCAGGCGCACGCCTCGCGGCTCTGCGTATGCAGCTCAATCCGCACTTCCTCTTCAATACGCTGCATGCGGTTTCCGCGCTCGTGGAGCGCGACCCGCGCGGCGTGCGGCGCATGATCGCCCGATTGAGCGAACTGCTCCGCGCATCGCTCGAGGGCGTCGACGAGGTGGAGATTGCGCTCGAGCGGGAGCTGCAATTCACCCGGCTCTATCTCGAAATCATGCAGATCCGTTTCGCCGGGCGCCTCGAGATCGCCGAGCACATCGAAGCGGGCGTCGAATCGGCGCTGGTGCCCAATCTCCTGCTGCAACCTCTGGTGGAGAACGCCTTCAAGCATGGCGTCGATCGCCTCGAAGGCGCCGGACGGATCGAGATTCGGGCCGCACGCAGCGGCGGACGGCTCGTGATCACAATCCGTGACAATGGGCCGGGCATCGCGGCTGGCGGCACGGGAACGTCGGGACTGGGGCTGCGGAACACACGCGAGCGCCTCGCTCAGATCTACGGCGCGGACCAGACTGTGACCTTGCGGACCGATCCGGCGGGCGGCGCCGTTGTCGAGGTCTCCTTGCCCTATCATTCACTCGATGACTTGCGTACCACCGCCGTCGGTGAAGAAACGACCTCCGCGTAATGCGTGACCGAAATTATCGAGCCCTCGTGGTCGACGACGAGCGCCTTGCGCGCCAGCGTCTCGAGGATCTGCTGTCAGCCGCGCCGGGCTGGGAGATCGCCGGCACCGCGGATGATGGCGACGCCGCGGTGCGCGCCATCGCGGACTTGCAGCCCGATCTCGTTTTCCTCGACGTGCAGATGCCCGGCAAGACCGGTTTTGAAGTCGTGCGCACTGTGGGCCCGGAGAATATGCCCGCGACCATCTTCGTGACCGCATTCGACAAGTACGCGCTCAAGGCATTCGACGTCGCCGCAATCGACTACCTCGTCAAACCCTTCGACGACGAACGCTTCGTCGAAGCCCTGCGCCGGACCGAGCGCCTCCTTGACCTGCATGCGGCCGGTCGCCTCACCGAACAACTACGTCAACTGCTCGCCGCCGAATCGGCAGCAGCTGGATCCGCGACGGCACCCGCCAATGCGGCACCGAAATACGTTGAACGCATTGCCGTCGAGCTTCGTGGCCAGGTGCGCGTCGTCGCGACGTCCGATATCGACTACATCACCGCCAGCGGGCCATATGCGGAGCTGCACGTTGGCGAGAAGGCCTACGTCATTCGCGAGCGCATGCAAACGCTCGATGAGCGCCTCGATCCGGGACAGTTCTTTCGCATCCATCGCTCCGCGATCGTGAAACTCGATCGCGTCGACACGCTCTTGCGCGAGCCAGGCGGCGATTACGCGGTGAAACTGAAAAGCGGGGCCAAGCTCAGCGTCAGCCGCAACCGCGTCGAGCCGCTCGAGCGCTGGATGGGGATCACGCGCTAGTCGTCGAAGAAAGCAAAGCCACGCACTTCAATGCTCGCGCGCGGCGCAACGCCCTGCGGACAGGTGGGATCCGTGAATGCGCAGTGCGGCACACACTGCGGTGCGGCCGGATCCGTGTCGTAGGCCTTGAACACCAGCGCTTCGCCGGGCCGCATGTCGGGAAAGTACGTCCAGCGATGTTGCGCACTGTGCCGGACGAGATACGCCTCGAAACTGAATTCCGCGGCTCCCGGCGCGTCGAAAACCGCATCCCCCGGAACGAGATCGCCGCTCGCGACTGACCGAGCATCGCACACGCCGAGCGGCACGTCCTGCGGAGGAGGCGTCAGCACGCGCCAGATGTTGTAACCCGCGAAGCGACCTCGCGGCAGGTCGTGGATTCCCGCCGCGGCCAGCCGGCTGCGCAGCAGATTGGGCGCGGATGTCCGCGTGTAATCGACGTGCGTGAAGCGTGCCGGCCGTGAATTGAAGGTCGTGCGGTAGTCCTTCGAGCGCTCGCCAAACCGCAGCACGCCGCCAGGGAACATCAGCACGCGCTTCGCCCCCGTCAGATCGAGCAGCAACCGCTCCATCTGCGGCAGGTAGACGCGCTGAACCTCGGCCGTGTCGCGGTAGTCGGCGACGTTCGACGGGCTCGCCACCAGGACAAAACCCTCGG
>JBGPLJ010000379.1:0-3343 GCA_041486385.1 Steroidobacteraceae bacterium | reverse complement strand
GGGCCGATCGGCATCATGGCGACGGCGATTGCGCGCTTTGTCGGTGCGCGCCACGTCGTCGTCACGGACGTCAACGACTACCGCCTCGCACTTGCGCGCCGCATGGGTGCGAGCCGCGTAATCAACGTCGCGCATGAATCACTCGACGACGCGATGAAGGAGCTCGGCATGGAGGAAGGTTTCGACGTCGGCTGCGAAATGTCGGGCAACCCGAACGCGCTGCGCGAGCTGATCCGCACCATGAACCACGGCGGCAGCGTCGCTCTCCTCGGTATCCCGCCGGGCGACACGGCCATCGACTGGAATCAGGTGATCTTCAAAGGACTCGTGCTCAAGGGCATCTATGGCCGCGAGATGTTCGAGACCTGGTACAAGATGGCGAGCATGCTGCAGAGTGGCCTCGATCTGAAGCCGGTCATCACGCACCGCCTGCCGATCGCCGAATTCCAGCGCGGCTTCGACATCATGGGCAGCGGCCAGTCGGGCAAGGTAATCCTGGACTGGGCGGCTTGAGCAGTCGGTGCCGGGGCTAGTCGACGGTGCAGGGACAATAGGCGTAGGCGCGCATAGGCTGGCTGAAGCGGGCGAGCCGTTCGAGTTCCTGCGTCAGGGGATCGGAGACACGACGCGCCAGGCGCCGGACCGCGCGCTCCTCGCTGTGGTCATCGAACCACTCGGCCGCCTGCGCTTCGACGCGCATCAACAGCGCTTCGCGCCAGCTCACCTTGTGTTCGAGCCAGGTTTCCTCATGGTCTTTCTCGACGTGGGCCAGCCGCGCCGCTACCTTGACGGCATCGTCGAAGCCGCCCAGCTGGTCGACCAGACCTATCTTCAGCGCATCTTCGCCTGACCAGACACGGCCACGCGCGATCGCGTCGATCTGTTGCGTCGTGCGCTTGCGGCCGCTCGCCACGCGCTCGAGAAATTCGTGGTAGCCGCGCTCGGTCACGAGCTGCAGCACGGACTTTGCGTCCGCGCTCAGCGTGCGATCGAGCCGGAACTGACCGCTGAGATTGGTCGTCCCGATCCCGTCCACGTGCACGCCGAGTTTCTCGAGCGTGCGCTGAAAGGTCGGCACGACGGCAAAGATTCCGATCGATCCAGTGATGGTGCCCGGATTGGCAATGATCTCATCGGCACCGGCCGCGATGTAGTAGCCACCCGACGCCGCCACGCTGCTCATCGATGCGACCACCGGCTTGCCGGCGTCGCGTAACGCCATCACTTCGCGATAGATTTGCTCCGATGCGAATACGCTGCCGCCGGGACTGTCGATGCGCAGCACGACTGCCTTCACGTCATCGTCGAAGCGCGCGTCGCGCAGCAGCTCCGAGGTGGAATCCCCGCCGACGGTGCCCGGCGGATGGTAACCGTCGAGAATTTCGCCTGAGGCGACGACCACGGCGATCTTGTTCTTCGAGTGCCTGCGGAACGCGTGCTCGGCACGTGTCGCCTGCAGGTAGTCCTCGACGCTCACCTGGTTGTAGCTGTGCGTCGAATCGTCCTCACCGACCCGACCGGTGAGAATCTTCCCCACGGCGCTGCGGGTTGCGATCGCCGTGACGAGGCCACGATCGAGCGCGACCTTGGCCGTGTCACCGGCAGCTGCTTTGAGCGCTGCCGGCAGCTCGTTTGCGTACGCGGTCAGCGCGCCTGCCGCAAGCTTGCGCCGCCCGCCAACGTCGCCCTGAAACTGCGTCCACAGGGCGCCCAGCCAGACGCGACTTTCCTCGCGCTCTTCCGGTGACATGTCGCTGCGCGAAAACTCATCGGGCGAGCTCTTGTATTCACCCACCTTGAAGACATTGACGTCGATGAGGAGCTTGTCGATCACTTCCCGGTAGTACGTGCGATAGCGATCGAAACCATCGATGAGCACGAAGCCCATCGGGTCGAGATAGATCTCATCCGCATGCGCGGCCAGGTAGTACTGCGGCTGTTCGTAGTACTCGCCGAGCGCGACGATGCGTTTGCCGCTCTTGCGGAACTCCTCGAGGCTCAAGCCGAGCTCGCGCAGCTTGCCAAGACCGCCGCCGGAGAGTCCCGACAGATCGAGCACCACAGTCGCGATGCGTGCGTCGCTTTTAGCGCGGGTCAGTGCTTCCTCGATGTCTCGCAGCAGCGTTTCATCCTCGAAGTCACCCGTCAGACGGCTGATACGACGGCTTATCGGATCGCCAGAGATCTCCTCGACCAGCGTGCCCTGCGGAGCAATGACGAGCGCCGCCTTGCCCGGAATGATCGGGAGCGAGGGTTGCGTTACGCCGATGAATAGAGCGACCAGCAAGAGTAGCAGCAGCAGGTGCAGCACCTTGCGAACGGCGTCGAGCACGCCCCAGCAGAAGCGCAGGATGATGCCGATCCCGCGAAAAAAGGCCATGCGCTTATATGCCCTGCGTGATCATCGATAGCGGCCCGCGCCCGGCGGGCCGCAACCCGGCTAGACCTTCTCTTCGATGCGAGCGGCCTTGCCGGAAAGATCGCGCAGGTAATAGAGCTTCGCGCGGCGCACGTTGCCGCGGCGCTTGACCTGGATTTCCGCAATTGCCGGGCTGTGCGTCTGGAACACCCGCTCCACGCCTTCGCCGTGCGAAATCTTGCGCACCGTAAACGAAGAGTTGAGCCCGCGATTGCGGATCGCGATCACAATGCCTTCATAGCCCTGTACGCGCTCGCGGTCGCCTTCCTTGACCTTCACCTGCACCAGCACGGTGTCGCCCGGTGAAAATTGCGGGACCTTGCGGGTCGCGCTGCGTGCTTCAATGTCTGCGATGATCTTGTTCATGGCTCGGCCTCACTCTCGTCCAGTTTCGCTTCGTTCTGAAATTCAGCGAGCAGCTTGCGCTGCTCAGTATCGAGCGTCAGACGCTCGATCAGATCCGGTCGTCTCTGCCAGGTCCGCCCCAGCGCCTGCTTCAGGCGCCAGCGCGCGATCTCGCGATGGTTGCCGGACAACAAGGCCTCCGGCACCCGCAATCCTTCAAAATCCTCGGGCCGCGTGTAGTGCGGCCAGTCGAGCAATCCGTCCGTGAAGGACTCTTCGAGCGCGGAGCGCTCATCGCCGAGCACCCCGGGAATCAATCGTGTCACTGCGTCGATCAATGCTAGCGCCGGAATCTCCCCGCCGCTCAGCACATAGTCGCCGATCGACCACTCTTCGTCGATTTCGCTCTGAAGCAAGCGTTCATCGACTCCCTCATACCGACCCGCGACCAGCACGAGGCCCGGCAAGGCCGAGAAGCGCCGTGCGGCCGCCTGGTCAAAAGGCCGGCCTTGCGCCGACAGGTACACCCGCAAGGCGCCTGCCGGAACCTGCTTCGCCGCCGCGCGTATTGCGGAGCGC
>JBGPLJ010000378.1:0-3353 GCA_041486385.1 Steroidobacteraceae bacterium | reverse complement strand
GGAGATCATCGATCCCGAAACCGGCAAGGTGCTGGCGGACGGCGAGCCGGGAGAACTCGTGCTGACCTCGCTCACGAAGGAAGCCCTGCCGATCATCCGCTACCGCACGCGCGATCTCACACGGCTCCTGCCGCCCACGGCCCGTTCGATGCGGCGCATTGCCAGGATTACCGGGCGTTCGGATGACATGATGATCATCCGCGGGGTGAACGTGTTCCCCTCGCAAATCGAGGAACTGGTGCTCAAGGACCCGGCGCTGGCGCCGCACTATCGCATCGAGATCTCGCGCCAGGGTACGCTCGACACCATGCGGGTGATGGTGGAGCGAGCGGGGAACTCAGCCGCCGCGCCCATCGCGCAACGCCTCGCGCACCACATCAAGTCCTATGTCGGGGTCACGGCCGAGGTCATCGTCGGTGATCCGGGCTCCATCGAGCGCTCGCTCGGCAAGGCCAAACGCGTCATCGATCTGCGGCGCTCCTGAAGCCCAAAACTCACCAGAAGACTCACCAGAACACCAATGATACAGCTCAAGAACTACGTGACGGGGCGCTGGCAGGCGGGCAGCGGCAAGCAAGCCGAGCTGTGCGACGCGAGCACGGGCGAAGTCATCGCTACGACCTCATCGACGGGCGTCGACTTTCGCGCCGTGCTGGAACATGCGCGTCGCGTCGGTGGCCCGAACCTCCGGCGTCTCACGTTTCACGAGCGCGCTGCCATGCTCAAGGCGCTCGCAAAGTATCTGACGGAACGCAAAGAAGAGCTCTACACGCTCTCCTATGCAACCGGTGCGACACGCTCCGACTCCTGGGTCGATATCGACGGCGGCATCGGCACGGTCTTCGTATTCGCGAGCAAGGGTGTCCGCGAGCTGCCGAACAGCCGCGTCTACGTCGATGGCGCCACCGAAGTGCTGTCGAAGAGCGGCGGCTTCGTCGGCCAGCATATCTATCTACCACTCGAAGGCGCGGCGGTGCACATCAACGCCTTCAATTTTCCCTGCTGGGGCATGCTCGAAAAGTTTGCGCCGGCATTCCTCGCCGGTGTCCCGTCGATCGTGAAGCCCGCGACCGTCACGTCGTATCTGACGGAGCTCCTGGTGCGCATCATCGTCGACTCAGGAATTCTTCCTGACGGCGCGCTGCAGCTTGTCTGCGGCAGCACTGGGGATCTGTTTGAGCACCTGACCTGTCAGGACATCGTGTCCTTCACGGGATCGGCTGCGACAGCGAAGTCTTTGCGCCAGCATCCGGTGGTCATTGCCAATTCGGTGCGTTTCGTCGCCGAGACGGATTCCCTGAACTCCTGTGTGCTCGGACCGGACGCGGGGAGCGGCACGCCCGAGTTCGATCTCTTCATCAGCGAAGTCGTGCGCGAAATGACCGTCAAAGCCGGTCAGAAATGCACGGCGATACGCAAGGCCGTGGTGCCGCTCGCGAGCGTTGACGATGTGCTGGGCGCCCTCGAGTCCGCTTTGCATCGAGTTACGCTGGGCGATCCCCGTCAGAAAGAGGTCCGCATGGGCCCGCTCGTGGGACTTAACCAGCGACGCGAAGTGCAGGATCGAATTGCGGAGCTGGCGCGTGAAAACCGCATGGTCATCGGCGGCTCCCCGAGTCCTGCGCTGATCGGGGCAAGCCTCGCGCGGGGAGCGTTCGTGCCGCCGACGCTCCTCGCGTGCCGCGATCCGGCGTCCGCGCGCGCGCTGCATGAAATCGAAGCATTTGGTCCCGTGAGCACTGTGGTGCCCTATCGCACGGTCGATGACGCGATCGAGCTGGCGCGGCGTGGTGCAGGCAGCCTCGTGGGCTCCGCATTTACAGCCGACAACGATATCGCGGCGCGCATCGTGCTCGGGCTCGGACCTTTCCACGGCCGTGTGCTCGTGGTGAATCGTCATTGCGCGAAAGAGTCGACCGGACACGGCTCGCCGCTTGCCCATCTCGTGCACGGCGGACCGGGTCGGGCGGGCGGCGGAGAGGAACTCGGCGGTATTCGCGCAGTTCTGCACTATATGCAACGCACGGCAGTGCAGGGTACGCCGGACGTCATCACGGCGGTCACCGGTCGCTGGACCCGAGGCGCTCGGCAGATCACGCCCGCGCGCCATCCGTTTCGCAAGCCCTTTCACGAGCTTGCGATCGGCGACACCTTTGCGAGCGGGGAGCGCGCGATCGGTATCGATGACATTGAAGCCTTCGCGGCGCTCTCCGGGGATCATTTCTATGCGCACATGGACGAGGCGGCGGCGCGCCGCAATCCATTGTTTGGCGGGCGGGTTGCACACGGCTACTTTCTTGTCTCCGCCGCCGCGGGACTCTTCGTCGATCCGCCGTACGGCCCGGTGCTCGCGAACTACGGCCTCGATCACCTGCGATTTCTCAAGCCGGTGCGGCCGGGCGATCGCATCAAGGTGCGGCTCACCTGCAAGGAGAAGTCGCTGCGCGCGGGCGCCGGCTATGGCGAAGTGCGCTGGGACACTGAAATCACCAACCAGTCCGGCGAAAGTGTCGCGCAGTACGACGTCCTCACGATGGTAAGCGAACTCGAAATCCCAGACGCTGCGACTGCTCAACAGGAGCGTTCGCCGGTGTAAGCTTGGGCCGTGTGCGTCGGTCCCCGGCTGAGGATGAAAGATGTACGAGTATCGCCCCCCGCTCAACGAGATCCGGTTCGTGCTGCACACGCTGCTCAACGCCGAAGGCGAGCTGGCGGCGCTCGGACGCAGCGACGTCAATCGCGAAACCCTGGACGGCATTCTCGATGCCATTGCGGCGTTCGCGACGGACAAGGTTGCGCCGACCAACGCGCCCGGAGATCACATCGGGGCGAAATTTCACGCAGGCAAGGTGACGACGCCCCCGGGATTTCGTGAATGCTTCCGCCAGCTCGGCGCGGATGGCTGGATCGGAATCAACGTGAGCGAGGCCAACGGCGGCCAGGGCCTGCCGTTCCTGGCGCATGTCGGGTTGAATGAGATGCTCCTGTCGGCCAACCTCGCGTGGCGTATGGGCGTCGGTTTGTCGGAGGGCGCCATGATCGCTCTCGAGGCGCACGCGACGCCCGAACTGCAGAAGCGCTTCGTGGCGCCGATTGCGCGTGGCGACTGGTCGGCGACCATGTGCCTCACCGAGCCCCAGGCAGGTTCCGATCTGGGCCTGCTCAAGACGCGCGCCGTGCCGCAGGGCGACGGCAGCTTTCGCGTCACGGGCAACAAGATATTCATCACGTACGGCGAGCACGACATGACGGAGAACATCGTGCACCTCGTGCTTGCGCGGCTTCCCGATGCGCCTCAGGGCAGCCGGGGCATCAGCCTCTTCGTCGTCCCGAAGCTGCTGCCTGACAAGAGC
>JBGPLJ010000377.1:0-3387 GCA_041486385.1 Steroidobacteraceae bacterium | reverse complement strand
CATCATCACGTCGAGCGTCGCGGGCTTGCGGGGTGACGCCGGCGTTTATGCCTATATCACGGCGAAGCATGCGCAGGTTGGCCTGATGCGATGTGTTGCCAAGGAAGCGGCCCCCCGGCGTATCCGGGTGAACACCATTCACCCGGGTCCCACCCGTAACAGTTTTCAGTCCGGCATCGAGTCGCAGTTGAGCACAGTGCTCGGCCGCGACGCCGGGCAATTCTTCGATGAGTTGATTCCACTCGGGCGGCACGCCACTCCCGATGAGATCGCTCGTTCGGTGCTCTACCTGGCATCGGATGAGAGCAGTTTCATGACCGGCAGCATGCTTGTCGTCGACGGCGGGATGAGTGCTTGAATTTAGACAACTAAAAGGGGATGGAACATGAATAACGACTGCTGTCTGAGTCGACTTGCTCCGCTCGCGCGGCTCGTGACGCTGTTGGTGACGGGCCTCGGCCTGGTGTTCGGAACACTCGCGCGCGCGGATGAGCCCGCGGCGGCGGGCGCGCGCAATGAAGGCGAGATCTTCGAAATCGTGGTGACGGCGCAGAAGCGCTCGGAGAACGTGCAGGACGTTCCGATCGCCATCCAGGCGTACACCGGCGAGCAGCTGCAGAAGGCCGGCGTTGGCCAGATCACCGACATCACGAAGCTCGCCCCGAACCTCAACGTGGTCGTGCAGAACGCGTTGAGCCAGCACATCGTCATCCGTGGCGTCGGCACGAACGAATTCTTCGGCAACGCGCCGTCGTCCGTGGGCACGTACATGGACGAAGTGACGATGAACTCCTCTTATATGAGTACGCTCTGGTTGTTCGACATGGAGCGGGTCGAAGTGCTGCGTGGACCGCAGAACAGCCTCTTTGGCCGCAACACGACCGGCGGCGCGGTCAACTACATCTCCAATATGCCAAAGATCGGAGCGGACTCCGTGCGGGGCAACGCGCTTGCGACCTACGGCAGCCACAATCTGACCGAACTCGAGGCGGGCGTTTCATTTCCGATGGGATCAACCGCCGCCCTGCGGCTCGCCGGCATCTATCACAAGCGTGACGGCATCTGGCACAACCTCGACACCAACGACAGGAAATACGGCGACGAGGATCGGCACTCGATTCGCGCAACGTTCCTCTGGGAGCCGGTGCAGGGCACGCGCGTCAGCGCGAGTCTGCACACGGCGCGTTCCAATGGTGGCGCGCAGCCGCAGAAGATGGCGGGCGCACTGGCCGCGATTTCGGCGACCAATCCGGTGCTGCGAGTCAACGACCTGCTGGCCTTCACGGGCAACATCAATTGGGAAAAGGGCATTCTCAATACAGTTGGCGGTGTGCCAGCTGTGAACATCGAGAACTTCGACCGGCTTACCACGAGGTGGCAGGACGTCTGGTCGGGTGGTTCGAACAAGGCGGATCTCAACGTTGACGGTGGCTACATCAAGGTCAACCACGACTTTGGCGCGTCGACCTTCAGCTCGATCAGCTCCTACGACAAGACGCACGGCCTCTACGAAGAGGACAACACGGGCGATGGCAACATCGCGGGCGCCGGCACGCCAGGCGTGACGCACGATGTGCTCGTGATCGACATGGACCAGGAATACAAGCAGTTCACGCAGGAATTTCGACTTGCGTCGAACGACGACGCTGCGAAGCTGCGCTGGATCACTGGACTCTATTATCTGCGGGAAACCTCAACGCTCGCACAGGATATTCGCTTCGGCGACAACGGCTTCCCGGGAGCGCATCCGTCCGCGGTTGGCATCACGCCGCCGAGTCTTTTCGACGTGATTCCCGATCCGTACGGCAACACGGTGTCGTTCAGCATTCACAACCTCAAAGATCAGAGTACCTCGGCTTACGGACAGATCGACTACCGGTTCACCGACCAGTGGAATCTCACCGTGGGTGTGCGCTACACGAAAGACGATAAGGCTGATCCGTTCGTGTTTGCGGGCGCCTTTGTGAAGCCGCTCAACTGGGATCCATCGATATACATCGACAAGGCGCAGATTCTTGCGCTCTCGGCAGGCCTGCCGGCCTGCTTGCCGAAGCCGACGCTGCCGTTCGTGCATTGCGCGGACACCGAGACGACGCGCCCGAACCTCAAGAACGACGAGGTCGGCGGCAAGGTTGGCCTGCAGTACCACGTGGGACCCGATGCCATGTTCTACGGCAGCTACTCGCGCGGCTTCAAGTCGGGCAAGTTCGACCTCGAGTTCCTGCATACGGATGACACGCCGTTCCCGCAGCGGCCGTTGAAGCCCGAGACCCTCGATGCGTTAGAGCTCGGCTTCAAGTCGACGCTCCTCGATCGCTCGCTCATCTTCAACGCGGCGGTGTTCTTCAACATCTGGAAGGACCAGCAGGTGTTCAACGTGGGCGTGAACGGTCCCGAGTTCTTCAATCTGCCGGAATCGCAGATCAAGGGCCTGGAAATCGAAACCAACTGGGTGCCGGCCGAGCACTGGCTGGTATCGGCGAACCTCGGGCTCCTCGACACCAAGCTCACGGACGTGACGGGCATCGACTTTGACATTCCGCAGGGCACGCCGGGTCACGGCGACTTCAAGAAGGGCTATGAGTTGCCGCTGTCGCCGAAGATGACGCTGAACGCCGCGCTCGAGCGGAGCTTCGACTTCGGCGCGAATCGCCTGAGCCTGCATGCGGATTACCGCTACCAGAGCTCATCGAAAGTGAAATACAGCCCGCAGGTGCCGATCGACGAGTACACGTCGCGCTCCGAGGTCAATGCCCGGGCCAGCTACGCGTTCGGTTCCGCACGGAAATACGAGCTCTCGCTCTACGGCAACAATCTGACGGCCGAGAAGTACTGCCTGGAAATCCAGGATCTGCGCGGAGTATCCGGGTCGTTCTACTGCGTACCGAATGATGGCGAGGTACGCGTCGGACTGCAGGCACGCGTCAACTTCTGATAATTTGAGAGTCCGGCGGCCTTCGCCCGGACGAGGCCTTTGGGTCTCGTCCGGGCGTTTGCCTGTCTTGAAGGCTCGTCCCCGCTCGAGGAGATCTCGGTGACCGATCGACCGCGCTACTACCCAACGCTCCTCGTGGGGCTCCTGTGCCTGAACTTCGGCATCCTCTTCTTCGATCGCAACTCGCTCAATTTCCTGATGCCGTTCGTGCAGCCGGACCTCGGGTTTTCGAACACCGAGGTCGGTATGATCGCATCGGCATTCTCGCTCACCTGGGCGATTGCCGGGATTGCCGTCGGCGGGCTCTCAGACCGCCTTGGCATGCGCAAACCCATTCTCATCGCCGTAACGCTCGTGTTCGCCGCGTGTTCAGCGCTTTCCGGCATCGTCAGCTCATTCATCATGCTCTTTGCCGTGCGGCTCCTGATGGGCATCGCCGAGGGCGGCGTGCT
>JBGPLJ010000376.1:0-3402 GCA_041486385.1 Steroidobacteraceae bacterium | reverse complement strand
GGGTTCTTCGACGCCGGAGCGGGCTACGACAGTAACGCCAACGGCGCCACCAGCAACAACCAGTTCCTCGGGTTCACGCTCGACCCACGCAATGTCGAGGCACACTCGTCTTTCGTGGAGCTTGCAGCCGGATTCAATCAGAGCATCGGCTTCACCAATGGCGTGGCGCTCGTCTCGAGCGGCCGGCTCGGGCATCGCTTCAATCCCGACGCGAATTTCATCGATCTGACCGCCGGCTCGCTTGCGAGTCAGTTGCAGTGGTCGTGGGGCGGCACGCGCCTCGATTTCGGTGCCGCCGCCGACTTCGATTGGCTGGACGGCGCATCCCATCAGCGCAGTGTCGCGCTCGATCTCGGTCTCAATCACAGCTTCGCGGCTGCCTGGCAGTTCGGCATCGACGCGCGGGCCGCGACTGTGCGTTTTCAGGAAAGCGCGCTTGCGGTCATGGACGTCGACCGCTGGCTCGCCGCAGTGAGTCTGTCGCGCGTCGGCATCGGCGAGCATCAGGGGCGCGTCGGGATCGCGCTGCTCGCGGGGGGCGATGATGCGCGGCGAAGTGCATCGCCCTACGGCAACGAAAGAGCGGGCGCGCGGCTTTACTCGAGCTGGTCGATGTCCCGGAGCGCGAGTCTTTATACCGAAGTCGCGTATCTCAATACGAACTTCAAGGACACGCCTGGTTTCTTCGGCGTCGATCGCGCCGATCGGCAATGGAGCGCGCTCATCGCGACGGAATATCAGAACTGGCCAGGGAAGGGCTGGAGCCTCGCTCCCCGTATTCGCTACGTGAAGAGCGACTCGAATATTTCCCTGTACGAATTCGATCGGGTCGAGGCGGCCGTGTTTCTGCGCCGCGCGTTCCGATGAGGTGCACCATGCTCGACGCCCGCCAGTCATTCCCGATGTTTGCGTTCGCAGCGCTGGCCGCGCTCGCATTCTCCGACTGCGCCGATGCCGCCGCTGGCAAGGCGATCTTTGTGGCGCCGCCTGTGACCGTGCAACACGGGGCGCAAAGTGCGGCGCCCCTGAAGCAGGGCGATGCGGTCGACCAGGGAGACACGGTGGTTACAGGCGCCAAGGCACGCGCGCAGCTGCTGATGGCCGACGGCGCACGCATCGCGCTGCGCTCGGGCAGCAGCTTTCGCATCGACGAATTCCAGTTGCCGGCCGCGGTGAACGCGCCGACGACGGCAACGGCCGTCAGCGCCGATGGCCGCAGCTTTGCGACCCTCATCAAAGGCGGTCTGCGAACGACCTCCGGCGCAATCGGCAAGAAGAATCCGGCGGCGTATGAATTGCGCACGCCGGTCGGCACTCTCGGCATCCGTGGCACCGACTACGCAGCTGTGCTGTGCCAGGGCGATTGCGGCGATGTGGCGGATGCACCCAATAACATTCGCAACGGTCTCTATCTGACGGTGTTCGATGGAGCGATCGCATTCATCGGCAACGGCTTTCAATTGGAGCTCCACAAAGGCGAGTCCACGTTCATTCCCCTCGGCGGCAACCGCCCTGAACCGCTGCAGGACGCACCGGCCTGGGTACTCGGCGATGGTGCCGGCGCATTGACGCCGGGCCGGCCGGGGAAGAATCAGGTCCCGGGACTCGACAAGCTGACGGATTTCAACAATCGGCGCGGTCCCGCCGCCTCGGTTCCCAATCAGGAAACTCCGCCTGCAACCGATGCAGCCGGCGGTGTCGCGCAGCCGGTGACGGGCACGAACGGGCAGGGCCAGAGCTCGGACTTGACCGGCGGCGGCGTGCCGCGCCCGAACAGCATCGACCTGACGTTCTCGATTCCGCAGCTCGGCGCCTCCACCAGCCTCGTTCAGACGCTCACCAATCGCGGAGTGGAGTTCGCAACGAATGGCGCGGGCGCACTCACTGCGCTCACGGGCACGTTGCCTTCGGCGCAGGGACTGCCGCTGCCTGTGAACCTGGCGCTCGGTTCGGCGGCGGTCATCAATGTCGGCAGCGACGTGGCCACGGGGCTCCGCTGGGGCCGCTGGTCGGGCGGCGCGTTGCAGGCGACGACGGGTGGTCAGTCCGGCAGCGAGAGCCTCGCGCAACAGAATCTTCACTGGCTCTACATGGATAGCGCCAACACGCCGGTGATGCCGCAGACAGGAGCGGCCACCTACACCCTCATCGGCGGTACGCAGCCGACGGACAACCAGGGCCACATCGGAACGCTGGGCAGCGCTGCATTCGCCGCCGACTTCACCAACCAGACGGTGACGAGTTCCGTGTCGTTGACGATCAACGGCACCAACTGGACAGCCGACGGCAGCGGCGTCATCGGCGGCCAGGCGGGCCTGGCGGCTCACGAGTTTCAGGGCAACTACCAGAACGTGCTGATCGGTGCCCAGCAAGCGGGCACCGGTACCTTCAGCGGATTCTTTACTGCGAGCGGCGGCACGCAAGCAGGCGTGCCCGGCGGCGCCGGCCTCTCGTTCCAGCTCAACGACAATCTGGGGCTGGTGGTGAACGGCGTACTCGCGTTCCATGGTCCATAATGACCGCACGTGACGACGCAACGATTCAAGATCGCGGTCATCGGTGCCGGCCCGGGCGGCTTGAGCGCCGCCACCCACGCCGCCGAACTGGGCATTGAGCACATCCTCCTCGAGCAAAGTCCCGCTCACGCCAACACCATCCAGCGCTATCAGAAAGGCAAGCACGTCATGGCCGAGCCCAACGTGCTGCCGCTGCGCAGTCCCTTGGAGTTCGACGCCGGCACGCGCGAAACCATCCTCGATCGCTGGCGCCAGGGTCTCGAAAGACATCGAGTGAATCTGCGTTGCGGCGCCGAGGTCGCGGGCGTCGCAGGCCGGTGCCCGGAATTTCGCATTCGCCTGAAGGACGGCGCGACGATCGAAGCCGAAAGCGTGATCTTCGCGATCGGCGTGCAGGGCAACCCGCGCCGCCTCGGCGTCGAGGGCGATGACCTGCCGTGCGTGCAGTACACCCTCGACGATCCGGACGAGTATCGCGGCGAGTCGATCGTCGTGGTCGGCGCGGGCGACGCGGCGATCGAGAACGCGCTCGCGCTGACGCGTCACAACCAGGTTTTCATCGTGAATCGCGCCGAGGAATTCGTGCGCGTGAAAGACGGCAATCTCAACGCCGTGCTCAAGGCCATCGAAGACGCCAAGCTGGAATGTTTCTATCGCAGTCAGGTGGCGCGCGTAGCGGCCACAGCGGCGGGCGAACGGCCGTACCTGCTCACGCTCGATACGGACAAGGGCGAGGCGCAGGTTCCCTGCAACCGGATCATCGCCCGCATCGGAGCGGTGCCGCCGCGCAAATTCGTGGAAGCCTGCGGCATACAGTTTCCGAGCGTGGATCCGGCGGCGCTGCCGGAACTCACGAGCCAATACGAATCGAACGTGCCGGGCCTCT
>JBGPLJ010000375.1:0-3442 GCA_041486385.1 Steroidobacteraceae bacterium | reverse complement strand
TTCAGCCGGTGGCCAGCGCGGCCCGCAGCTCGACGTGCTGCGCCCCGGTACGTACTACATCAATCCGTTGATGTTCGATGTTGCTCTCGACGACGTGACTGAAGTCGAACGCGGTCAGGTCGCCGTCGTGGTGTCGAACGTTGGCAAGGAACCGAGCGGTGACGTCATTTCAATGGCCGCGAGCGGCGGCGAGCCCGGGCAGGAGCGCTATGTGGTGCTGGAAGGCTATCGCGGCATTCAAAGAGACGTGGTGGGCCCCGGCCGTTACTACATCAATAAGCGCGCGGTGATCGCTTACATCATCGACACCACCAATATCACGATCGATTGGGACGCCGACGAAAACACCAAGTTCAATCCACTCAAGATCATCTCCAAGGACGGCTTTCCGATCGAAGTGTCGGTCAAGGTCATCATCCGCGTACGCCCGGACCAGGCGCCGTACATGGTGGCCAAGATCGGCTCGATTGATAATCTGATCAATCATGTGATCCATCCGATGATCGATTCCTCATTCCGCAACCAGGCGTCGAGCGCTGCGGCCATGAGCTTCATGCAGGACCGCCAGGAAGAGCAGCGCAAAGCCGAAGAGCGGGCGCGCGAGGAACTGGAGAAATATCACGTCGAATGCGTATCGGTACTGATCTGCCAGATCAACCTGCCACAGGAGCTGATGGACACGCAGACCAAGAAGATCATCGCCAAGCAACAGATGGAGATGTATCAGGCCGAGGGCCAGGCGCAGGAACAGCGCGCGCAAACGGAAAAGAAGCGCGCCCAGGCCGATATGCAGCCGAAACTGGTCGAAGCGGAAATCGGCGTGCAGATCGCCACGCAAAACAAGGAAAAGACGGTGATCGCCGCGCAGGCCGAAGGGGAATCCAAGCGCCTGGTGGCGGAGGGCGAGGCCGCCGGAATCAGGGTCCGTGGCGAGGCCGAAGCCTCGAAGATCGCAGCCATCGGAAAATCCACCGCCGAAGCCTATGTCCAGCAGAACAAAGCCATCGGTGGCGATGGCGTCACGGCGATCGAAATCGCCAAACAGATCGCGAGCGGCAATATCAAGATCACACCGGAGTTTCTGGTGCAGGGCGGCGACAACCAGGGCGGCCTGATATCGGCCTTCTTCGCGCAGTTGATCGCCAAGGGGCAGCGCGAGGGCAGTGAAAAAGCGGGCGGACGCTGAAGATAGATCTCGCGCCCGCCCTAGGAACGGCAGTCGGGGACTCTCGTCGTGGCTCAGTTCGGGGCTGACTCCACTTTGATTTGCTCCTTCTTGACGGCCGGCAACTCGGCGCGAATGAGGTACTCCTTCGGATTTATCCGCCGGCCTCCATCGAGTGCTCGCTGACCAATCGCACGGGCAGACGCTTGCTTCCCCAATCTCCAGGCTGAGCGCTGAATACTCCCGGAATCTTCGTACCGCATTTGCGGCAAGCGCCGTCGGCATCGAGCCGCCACTCGCCCAGCTCATACCAATCGCGCTCGATCACACGCGTGCCGCAGCCGTGACAGAAAGTGCTGGCACCTTGTGGATCGTGCACGTTGCCCGTGTACACGTAATGCAACCCGTTGCGCATTGCGATGTCGCGTGAACGCACGAGTGTTGAGCGCGGCGTTGCCCGTTTGTCGAGCATTTTCCAATCCGGGTGAAACGCCGAGAAATGCAACGGCACATCGGGACCCAGGTGCGTCATGATCCATTGCGTCATGGCATCCACCTCGGCCTCCGAGTCATTCTCGCCTTCGATCAGGAGCGTCGTGATTTCCAGCCATACGTTCGTCTCATGCTTGAGATACTTGAGCGTATCGAGTACCGGCGCGAGCTCCCCGCCACATATCTTGCGATAGAAGCGCTCCGTGAACGCCTTGAGATCGACGTTGGTGGCATCCATGTGCGCGAAGAACTCGGCGCGCGGCGCCGGGCACATGTAGCCAGCGGTGACCGCGACACTCTTGATGCCACGTTCGTGGCAGGCGTCCGCGACGTCGTCGGCATACTCCATGAAGACCGTCGGGTCGTTGTAGGTGTACGCGACACTGGCACAGCCGAGGCGCTGCGCAGCGTCGGCGAGCATTTGCGGCGTCGCCCGATCGGCAAGCGTTTCCATCTCGCGCGACTTGGTCATGTCCCAGTTCTGACAGAACTTGCAGGCGAGGTTGCAGCCCGCCGTGCCGAACGACAAGACGGGCGTGCCCGGCAGGAAATGGTTCAGCGGTTTCTTTTCGATTGGGTCAACGCAGAAGCCGCTCGAACGGCCATAGGTATAGAGGCGCACTTCGCCGCCCTCGACGCCGCGCACGAAGCACAGCCCGCGCTGACCATCGTGCATCTTGCACTCACGCGGGCAGATGTCGCATTGCACGCGTCCGTCGGCGAGACGGTGCCAATACCGGGTCGGGTGGCTTGAATTAATCACTTGAAGTTGGCGCGGATCAGTTCCATATAGACGCAAGTGATGGGTCGAAATTCAGCAAACACAAGGGTGCGTAAGGCGGCGGTCGCGGGGATGTTCTATCCGGGCGAGCCGTCCGCGCTGCGCGCTGCCGTTGCGCTGCTGCTCGAAGGGGCGGCCGCCGATGCGGAGGGGCGCGCGCCGCCCAAGGCAATGATCGTACCGCATGCCGGCTACCCGTATTCCGGGCCCATAGCGGCCGCTGCCTATGCACGGCTCGCGCCAGTGCGCGATCAGATCACCAGAGTCGTTCTGATTGGTCCGAGTCATCACGCCTATTTTCGCGGGATCGCCTTGCCGGAGTCCGACGTCTTCTCCACGCCATTGGGCGACATTCGCGTCGATGCCGGCGGCAAGGCCAAGCTTCTTGCCCGCGGCGACGCGGTCCTGTCCGATGTGCCGCACGAATGGGAGCATTGTCTCGAAGTCCAGTTGCCGTTTTTGCAGTCGATTCTCTGTGATTTTACGATCCTGCCCCTCGTCGTCGGTGACGCGTCCCCGGAGCATGTGGCCTCGGTTCTGGCGGATGTCTGGGGTGGCGACGAAACCCTGGTGCTGGCAAGTTCCGACCTGAGTCACTATCACTCCTATCAAGCTGCACGAGACATTGACACGCAAACGGCCGCGGCGATTGTCTCTCGTGAGCCTTCTCTCTCGCCGGAACAGGCCTGCGGCGCGGTTGGGATCAACGGTCTTCTGACGCTGGCGCGGAAACGGAACCTGACCGTCGAGAAAATCGCGTGTCTGAATTCCGGTGATACGGCGGGCGATCGGGCCCGAGTCGTCGGCTATGGGGCATTTGCCGTTTATGGACCTTGACATCAGTCAACGTCGGACGCTCCTCGAACTGGGGCGCAGGTCAATCGAGCGGGGACTCGAAGCGGGACGCTTGCTCGACTGGCCCGAGACGCAGATCGACGCGGATCTCCAGGTCGTGCGCGCGAGCTTCGCCACGCTCAAAATTGACGGGCTGCTGCGCGGCTGCT
>JBGPLJ010000374.1:0-3453 GCA_041486385.1 Steroidobacteraceae bacterium | reverse complement strand
CTCCCGTTGATGCTCGCGTGCGTCACCGCGCACTACACGGCTAAGGTCTACCGTCGCGGCGAATCGATCTATCACGACTCGCTGGCTGCGAGTGGCGGCGGCGCCCCCGACGAGCAGGACTGGCGCCTGCGCACGGTTGGCGAGCTGATCAAGCCCTGCGCCGCCGTCGTACAGCGCGGAAGTACAGTGCGCAAAGTGCTCAACGAGCTGCCCAAGCGCCCCGTGCACGCCGTCTACGTCGTGAACGATGACAAGGAGCTGCTTGCCTGGGCAAATCCTCATCGACTGCTCGACGACGTAACGTCCGGGCGCACGTCGGCGGACGCTGACATCTACACTGTGGCCGATCCGCTGGTGCTGAGCCTCAGAGCCGACATGCCGCTTGGAGCTGCGCTCGACTCGTTCTTACGCTCCGATGCGTTGACGCTGCCCGTGACGTCCGGCCAATGGCAGATGACTCTCGTAGGGGAGGTGTCGCGACGTGACCTCCTGCTCGCCGTATCCGACCAGTTTCGCCGGCAATCGAAGTGAGACGTCAGCGCGCGCAGAATTCCGCATAGAGAAGACCGATGATCTCAGTGACCACGCCGGCGGGCAATGAGTAGCGGATGCTTTGCGCTTCGCGCGTCGTCGTGACAATGCCGGCCTCACGCAGTACCGCCAGGTGCTGGGAAAGCGCGGACTGACTGAGATTCGCGCTTTCATGCAGCTCGCCCACGGATAGCGGGCCCTGCAGCAGATTGCACAGAATCATCAGTCGCTGCTCGTTGGCGAGCGCTTTCAACAGGGCCGCAGCCTTGTCGGCGTGCGGCTTGATCGCGCGCGCTGCGAGCGCCGTTTGTGCGGCGCGTGGCTTCGATCGATGCGTTCGTACTGGCATGCGTGAATTGTACTTCGCCACTTGCTAATTAAGCAACTTCTAATATACTATGCGGCAAGTCCCACGCACCGGAGCCGCACGATGAACATCCACTCCCCGCACGCCATAGAGGAACTGTCCGCGCAGCAGCTGGCGAAGCTGATGAAAGAGGAGAAAGTCCTGCTCATCGACGTTCGCGAGCCGGACGAATTCGCGGCTCAACGCATCCCCGGAGCGCTGCTTTATCCCCTGTCGACATTCGATGCCAAGACACTGCCGCCGGATCACCCGCGCCGGGTCGTCTTCCATTGTGGCAGCGGCAAGCGCTCGGCCAGAGCTGCCGCTGCACGTCTCGCGACCGGAGCGACGCACGCCGCCCATCTTGGCGGCGGGATCGGCGCGTGGACCGCGGCGGGCTTGCACGTGATCGAAATCAGCCCGGTCACCGGTAAACCCGTCACTAAGTAGAAGTACGCAAGCGCCGGCGAGTGTTGCGGATATCAGCCCTGTACTGAATCCCAAACAATCGCCGGCAATCACCTGATTAAAAGGGGGTGCAATCATGTCGATCGACCGCATCGTCCTCGCCTTCGCGGGCGCCATGGTCATGTTGAGCATCGTGCTCAGCATCTACGTCAGTCCCTATTGGTTGATCCTTGGCGGTTTCGTCGGGCTCAATCTTTTTCAGTCTGCCTTCACGGGCTTCTGTCCCCTGGCGATGATTCTGAAGAAGTTCGGCTTCAACCCAGGCACGGCGTTCGGCTGAAATGCGCCGCGTCAGACTGATCGCGCCACTTGCTTGCGCGGGCGCTTTGCTGCTCCTCGAGCTTGGCTGCAGCGGTGCCGGGCCGGCGCCGAAGGCCGCAGCAGCAGCGCCGCTTGAATCCCTCGTGGTGGCACTCGAACACACGCCGCTTGAACGTCAGCTCGACGGCACCATCGAGGCCGTCAATCAGGGCACCGTCGCCGCCCAGACTTCCGGTCGCGTGGCGGCGATCTTTTATGACGTGAACGACTTCGTGCCCGCCGGCGCCGTAATCGTGCGCTTGCGCGCCACGGAGCAGCGTACGGGAATGCTGCAGGCGCAAGCCGGCCTGCGCGAGGCCACGGCTCGTGAGGCGGAGGCGCAGACACGCTTCCAGCGCATCTCCGACATGTACGACCGCAAAGTCGTGCCGAAAGCCATGCTCGATGAAACGACCGCCAACCGCGACGCTGCCGTCGCGCGGCTGGCCGCGGCAAAAGCCGCGCTCGAAAGCGCACAGGAAGGTGTCGCCTATACGGAGATTCGCGCTCCGTACGCCGGCATCGTCACGAAGCGCCTGGTTCAGGTGGGTGAGACGGTCAGTCCCGGATCGCCGATCATGAGCGGTCTGTCGCTGCAGTTCCTGCGCGTGGCGGTCGACGTGCCGCAGTCGATCGTGGAGCAGGTGCGCAACATCCGCAAGGCCGCCGTCTACGTCGATGGCCGGCGCATCGAAGCGACCAAGCTCACCGTGTTTCCGGAGGCGGCGACACCGTCGAACACCTTCCGCACACGACTCGAACTGCCGGAGAACGCGGCCGATCTCTACCCCGGAATGTTCGTCAAGGTCGGGTTCGTCGTCGGTGAGGCGGATCGACTGCTGGTGCCTGCGCGCGCGCTCATCGAGCGCAGTGAAGTGACGGCGGTCTACGTCATCGACGCCAGCGGCAACACCTCCTTGCGCCAGGTGCGCCTCGGTCATCACTTCGACGACAAAGTGGAAGTGCTGGCGGGTCTCGCCGCCGGTGAACGCGTCGCGCTGGATCCGATTGCCGCCATGAAGCGCCTGAACCCCGTCACCGCGGCTGCGGACGCGCACCCGTGAACGAGCAGCTGGGGTTCAGCGGGCGCCTCGCCCAGCGCTTCCTCAGCAATCAGCTCACGCCACTGCTCGCGCTCGCCGCGCTGCTGATGGGCCTCTTTGCCGTGCTGGTCACGCCGCGCGAAGAAGAGCCGCAGATCGACGTCACGTTCGCGAACATCTTTGTGCCCTTCCCCGGCGCTTCCGCCGAGCAGGTAGAAAATCTCGTCGCATCGCCGATGGAGAAAGTGCTCGGGGAGATTTCCGGCGTGGAGCACATCGCCTCGGCGTCACGTCCGGGCATGGCCGTTCTCAGCGTGCAATTCAAGGTGGGTGAGCCGCGCACCGAAGCGATCGTGCGCCTCTACAACGCAATCTATTCGAACCAGGACTGGCGACCCGCAAATGTCGGCATCCTGCAGCCGCTCGTGAAGCCGAAGGGCATCGACGATGTCCCGATCGTCACGCTGACGCTGTGGACGCGGGATCCGGCACGCGGCTCACACGAGCTCGGCCAGGTCGCGCGTTCCATCGAGGCGGAGATCAAGCGTGTGCCGGGCACGCGCAACGTGTACACGGTCGGCAGCCCGCAGAGCACTGTCCGCGTGCAGCTCGACCCTCAGAAGCTCGCGGGCTATGGAGTTAGCGTCAGTGAACTCCAGCGCGCTTTGCAGGCCGCGAACGTCGTACAGCACGCTGGCGCGCTCGTGGGCGGTGATCGGGTCACGCCCGTCGATGCGGGCGAATTCCTCGCGGATCGCGACGACG
>JBGPLJ010000373.1:0-3464 GCA_041486385.1 Steroidobacteraceae bacterium | reverse complement strand
CGTACGCGGCGTCGCTGCAACCCTAACGAGCCCTATTGTCCCGTTCCGTGGTAAACGCCTACATCATCGCTGAACGATGACGTTCAGGCCGCGGGACTCTCGCGGTCCGAAACAACCTTTCCATCCACGAGTTCGATGATGCGGTCGCAGCGCTTGGCGAGCGCCAGATTGTGCGTAACGAGTAGAACGGTCGTGCCGCTCGCTGTGCTCACCTGTCTCATCAGTTCGAATACGTTGTTCGCGGACTGCGTATCCAGATTGCCGGTGGGTTCGTCCGCCAGGATCAACGAAGGATTCAGCGCGAGCGCTCGGGCGATGGCGACACGCTGTTGCTGGCCGCCGGACATGTTGGTCGCCAGGTTGTTCTTCCACTGAACCAGTCCAACCTTTTCCAGGAGCCCCAGTGCTGTGTCACGCATGGTCGAATCGGGGTGACCGCGCTCCAGCAGGATCGGCATCATCACATTTTCCAGCGCGGTGAACGCGGAGAGGAGATAGTGATACTGGAACACGAAGCCGATGGTGCGGCCGCGCAAACGGGTGAGCTGCGCTTCTGCCAGCGTGCTGGTGTCCTTCCCGGTGATGAACAAGGTGCCGCTCGTCGGCCGGTCGAGTAGTCCGATAATGTTGAGCAACGTGCTCTTGCCCGATCCGGACGGGCCAATCAGCGCTGAGAATTTCCCTTTCTGGAGCACCAGGTCGATGCCATGCAGTACCTCTGTTTCCGCCGGCGTGCCGATAGCGTAAGACTTTCTCACGCCTTCGAGCCGCAATACTTCGTCAGCCACGAATCGCCACCACGGGTTCGAGTCGCGCGGCACGGATCGCAGGCGTGACTGCCGCGAGCAGGCCGGTCAAGGTGGCGATGAGCGCTGCCCACGCATACAAGTGTGGATCGACCGTCAGTGCAAACATCGGCGTGCCGTCCGGGTTTCTTGCCACGGTACGCCATGCAGCCATCAGACCCGTGGCAAGTACCGAACCAATGACCGAGCCGAGGAGACCCACCACCGCTCCTTGAATCAGGAAGACACGCAGGATCTGTCCTCGTGAACCGCCCATCGCGCGCAGGATGCCGACCTCTTTGGATCTTTGTACGACCGAGACCACCAGCACGCTGGCAATTCCGGCGGCTACCGACAAGGCCACGAACACACGGATCATTTCGCTCGAAAATGTCTGCGCATTCAACGCCACGAACAATTGGTTGTTGTTGGCAATCCAGGAGAGCGCATCCAGGCCCGTTTCATTGGCGATCGACTGTGCAATGGTTTCGGCCTGCATCGGATCGGGCACGGTGAGATCGATACTGGATACGCCGCCGAACAGATGCAGCAGGTTTTGCGCGGTAGCGAGCAAGACGTAGACGTTGCGTTGATTCACGCCACGGCTGCCCATATCGAAGATTCCGGCAATGGTCAGCGTCAGATCCCCGCCTGCCGCAGTCGCCACACGCAGCTTATCGCCCAATTGCACGCCGAGGTCGTCCGCCAATTGAATGCCAACGAGCATGTCCGTGTTGGTCATCCGAAACGTACCGCGAACAATCTTGTCCGGCAGCGGCACGATCTTGACGTAATGTTCGGGATCAATGCCGATGAGCGAGATCGCCTGGCTGGCATCGCCGCGTATCACGAACGCCGGTCCCGTTACGGTGGGCGATACCGCGAGCACATCAGGCCGGCGGCGCGCTTCATCGCGGACTTTCTGCCATTGGTCGACGGAACTCATCCGTTGCGATGGTTTCTGCACGATAGCCAGCACCGATTGACCGGGCTCGCCGGTGCGCTGTGGCCGGGCGACCTCCTTGGGTCGCTCAAGCGTAATGTGAGGTTGAGAAGTCAGCACGCGCTTGAAAATGTTGGCCTGCATTCCGGCCAGCAATGCCGACATGAAGACAATCACCGCCACACCAATGGCAACCCCGGAAATGATGAACAGCGACTGCAGGCGTCCTTCGCGCAGAAAGCGAATGGCAGCGATCCATTCAAAGGGGAGCCAATCGTTCATTTCTTGGGCGTTGTATTGTCGGCCGTCGGCGCGGCGCGCACTCGCTTGCCTTCAGTCACGTTGGCACTGACTGAAGAAATCACCACATCGCCCCCGCGCAATCCCTCCAGGACTTCAACCTTGCCCGTGCCGCGTGCGCCGAGCTTCACCAGCTGACGCTTCGCCTTACCGTCGCTTACCATCATTACCCAAGGGGCCGCGCTGGTACTGTCATGCACGGCGTTTGCAGCGAGGATCAGCGTGTTTGCCCGGCGCGCCACTTCGATGTCCACCGACACCGTCATGTCCTGCCGCAAGAACGCGGGCGGATCGGGAACCTTGAGCTTTACTTCTACCGAACCACGGTTCGCATCCACGGCGGGATTCATATAGACAACTTCGGCCGAAAATTGACGATCCGGATAAGCATCGGCGGACGCGAGAGCCGGTTGGCCGACGTGGAGATTCGCCAGATTCTTTTCATCGATCTGCACGACGAGCTGTGTTTGACCGGCCGGTGACAGGACCATCAAGGCCTTTCCCGGCTGCACGACGTCGCCGCGCTCGACATTGCGTGCAATGAGCGTGCCGTCTACAGGTGCCTCGATCCTGGTGTAGTTAACCTTGGCCAAAGCGGCGCCCAGATTCGCCTGCGCCTGTTGCAGCGTAGTCTTGGCTACCAAATAGTCGCTCCCTTGGGAGCCATTCGTCTCAACCTGCAATTGCGCGGTGCGAACTTCACTCTCGGCCAACTCAAGATTCATTTGCGCATCGTCAAACTGTGACTGACTCACGACGCCTGTGGCTTTGAGTTCCTTCATCCGCTCATATTGCTTGCTTGAATTGAGCAGGTTTGCCTGGGCGCGGCGCAGCGCCTGTTCGGCAGCGGGCAACGCAACGTCACGAATTTGCTTGACGCGCGCTTGCGCCTGTACGACCGCCGCCCGTGCAGCAGCGACCGATGCTCTCGCCTCGCTATCCTCCAGAGCGATGAGCAGCTGCCGGGCTTTGACCGACTGTCCTTCCGCCACCGGGATCGCGGCGACCGTGCCTGTGACCTGACTTCCGATGTCGACACGCAGCGGCGTTTCGACACGTCCGCTTGCCACGATGGTTTGCAGTACGTCTCCCTGTGCCACGACGTACGTCGGTACCTTGGGTCCGAGCAGCCATTGTGCAGCCCCATAGAGTCCGGCCAGACCCACGATAGCGAGCGCGACGATAATCAACCACCGCTTGGAGTTATCTCGCGGTGTCGTTGACGAGGCCCTGTCAGGCACTACTGGCGGGTGGACCAGGTGCGCCACACCCCCACCGGGTCGTTCTCTTCTCAATGACTGCTTCCCGATCGTCATCGCTGCGGCAACCTCATAATCCACATGCTCCGGCCACGGTGGCGTGAGAACTATGGTTGATTTCCCGCGCAAGAACCTACGGAAAACTACTTATCAGGGGCTGCACCCGAGGTCCACGGG
>JBGPLJ010000372.1:0-3468 GCA_041486385.1 Steroidobacteraceae bacterium | reverse complement strand
CTGGCCGACCATCGAATAGAAAGTCGAACGGAAGCCGCTGGTCTCGAGCGTGTAGGGCATATGCGTCTTTGGATCGGATGCCGCGCTCATCGTCGCCTGACCGAAGCCGCTCCACACCGGCGTCGTCGGACTGAAGCTGTGCGTGAGGTCGACGAACTCCTTGCTCTGTATTACCTTCAGCGCGTCGGCAAGCGTTGCGGATTTGTCGGCTGCAGTTGCGATGGTCGCCGCCAGACTGAGCGCCAAGGCGAAGACGGATCCCCGAATCCTGCTTTGATTGTGTTTCATTGTTTCCTCCCGATTGGGTGCCCTACTGATACTACTGGCGAGGCAAGAAGACAATGGCTGACTTACATCCCATGCGCCATTCCAAAGCCCTGCTCCTGATCGGATTGGGCGCCTTGGTATTGGCCGCATGCGGCGAGCACAAATCGGCTGCGTCCGAGAAAGCCGCGGGGCAACGCGTCCTCAATTTCTACAACTGGGCCGAGTACATCGATCCGCCCGCGCACTTCAGTGCGACCGGCATGACGATGGATCAGATTCCGCTCAAGCAGATGATCCTGCCGCTCATCGTCTTCGACATGACGCCGATCATCGCAAAGGATCCGAACCATGCGTGGAGCGTGGACGACATCAAGGCCTGGGAGAAAGTGCACGGCGTAGTGCCGGCGGGCGCATTCGCCGCTCTGCGCACCGACATGTACAAGGATTGGGACAGCAATCCGGAACGCTTCAAACGCGCTCCGTTCCCGGCCTGGTCGCTCGCCGCCATCAAGTTTCTCTACGAAGAACGCAAGGTGATGGCAACCGGCCATGAGGCGATGGACACGGACACGACCGACGCGATGGATTCCGAAACCTGGATCCTCAAGCAGAATCACTATCAGATCGAAGTGATGGCGAATCTCGACAAGGTGCCGGCGACCGGCGCCGTCATCGTCGTGACGTGGCCGAAAGTCGAGAACGGGTTCGGGTTTCCGGCGCGGGCGTTTGCGATTCTGCCGTAACGGCTGACCTTACTTCTTGCCCTTCGGGTGAATCGCGTAGCCGACGTGCGCGAGGTAGTCGCGCTTGCCTATCTGCACACCCTGCTGGCGCAGGATGTCGTAGGCCGTTACCACGTGGAAATAGAAATTCGGAAACGCCCAATCTCTCAGGTACTGAGTACCGTTCACATCGAGCACGAGATCGTCGATCAGTGGAAATTCGATTTGACGACTGTCCGCGCCCACGTAGGCGGTTGCAGGCACGCCTTCCACGTACTCGAGCGTGCGTTTGATGCGTGACTTCAACTGATCGAGCGTCTGCTCGTTGTCTTCAAAGCGCGGCGGTTCGCGGCCGGTGAGGCGAGCCGCCGCGCCCTTCGCGTGATCGCAGGCGATCTGCACCTGCTTCACGAGAGGAAACATGTCGGGCGCCAGCCTGGCGTTGACGAGCGTCTCAGGATCCTTGCCCTGCCCGCGCAGGTGCTCCGCGCCCTTGTCGAGAAGATTGGCCAGGGTTCGCAAGAACGGCACGAACGTGTCGATGGCCATGGTGGAAATCGAAAAGGTCACGGTGATTCTCCTTCACTACAGGATCAGAAGGCTAGTTTGCCGGAAGCAGCCAACTTCGCTCGTCCTCAGGATCGAGGACGAGTGTAGCGCTCTTTAAGACCAGAATACCGACGTTCGCGATCGGAACACCTTCGACGAATTGAATCTCCGGATCGGTGAACGTGAGCGATCCAATGTGCACGGTGCCGGCGACTATCGCACGAAACGCAGCGTGCGTGCCGCCGATCATTTGCACGGGCTCCATCGCTACGAGCTCACCGCGCAGCGGCACTCGCTTCGCGTATTCGAGCGGTAGCTGCAATCCGTACTTGGAACCCGAATCGAGCAAAGCGTCGACCTTCGTCCCGACGACATCGACCTCGATCGCCGGCAGCAGATGGCCGTGCTCTCCGCCGTAGGGATAGGACGCACCGGTTGGTATGCTGGCCTTATTCTTGTCGCTGACAATTGCGCGTGAGCGCGCGAACTCGAAGCGCACGAGACGTCCCGCAAATGCGTACGGACTGACAATGCCCGACACGCCCTGCAGTCGATCGGGCAGGTCCATCGCAACGGTTCGAGCCCTTTCTATGTCCGCCTCGCCGAGCCGCGCCGACGAGATCTCTGTCATGAAACCAGTGACCGGTAAGTTTGCACCAGGACTGCCGATTTCGACACTGCCGCGATCCGGTAGAGCAAGCGTCCGCGCCAGCGATCTGTCCAGCACGCTGCTGCCCGCGCCGGAATCGAAGATCACGGTCACCGGCCGATGCTTGTTGATGCTGAGCATTGCGGTCGGATGTGGACCCGAGAGGTCAAGCGGGATGAGTTGCGCCGGGCGCGCCACCGGCCTCGAACAGCCAGCTATGGCCAATGCAATAACGATAACTACTGTGAAAACTATGCTCTCAGCGCCGGATAGTGTTTGCGTGGTTGGCTTCCTCATGGCGCTATGGTCTCATGCGGCCTGCACCGGGCCCGTCAAAACGAACCTTTCCTGAGACGGACGGACGTTGCTGCGCGGTGAAGGCCCCCATCGATCATGAATCGTCTCGCCATACGCAATCGCAGCGGCGCCCTGAAAGTCGCGAGCGTTCATCAGGCCGTCACTCGGTCCACACTGCTCGCTGCCACCGCGAGCCTTCTCGTTTGTCTGGCGTCCAATGATGCGATCGCCGCAACGAGCGTTGCCGACAACCAATCAGCGGTGCCCGTCTGGGCATTTCCACTGAATCGGCCTGCTGCCGCAAAACCTGCAGCCTTTGACCACGTCAAACAGTTGCACATTCCGAACAGCAAATTCGCCTTCAGTGAAGCTCAGCTCAACGACCTCTTTGCAACGCCGGACTGGCATCCGGACTCACATTCGGCGATGCCGGAGATAGTCGCGCGCGGACGAGCACCGAATGTCTACGCTTGCGGCTTCTGCCACACGCCCTCAGGCCAGGGACGTCCGGAAAACGCTTCACTCGCCGGCCTGCCCGCGCCTTACATCGTGCAACAGGTCGCGGACTTCAAGAGCGGAGCTCGTCGCAGCGCGTGGCACGGATCCTATCTGCCCACTGATTACATGATCCATGTAGCGGCGTATGCCACCGAGGCCGAAGTGAAATCCGCCGCGGAATATTTCTCGAAGCAGCAACTGAAGGCCCGCACGACCGTCGTCGAACGCGCGCGCGTTCCACGAATGCATGTCGTCGGATGGGTCTACGCCGCGGATCCTGGAACCGAGCCGATAGGCGCGCGTCTCCTGGAGTTTGCGCCTGACATCACTCGTCACGAACGCCGGGACGATGAGATGCGCTATGTCGCCTATGTGCCGCCGGGAAGTATCAGCCGGGGAGAATCCGTCGCGCGCACCGGTAGCCGCGGTTTGACGTCACCGTGCATCACCTGTCACGGCGACCAACTGCAAGGCGTCGGCTTGATT
>JBGPLJ010000371.1:0-3471 GCA_041486385.1 Steroidobacteraceae bacterium | reverse complement strand
CCTGGACTCGTCCGCGCAAAGACGCAATAGAAATCGGCGATGCCGCCGTTCGAGATCCAGGTTTTCGAACCGTCGAGCACATAATCGCCGCCCGCGCGGCGCGCGCTGCAGGTCATCGCCGCGACATCGGAACCGGCCTGCGGCTCCGACAATGCGAACGCCGCAACCGCTTCGCCCCGCGCGACTTTCGGGAGGTACTTGCGCTTCAGGTCCGCGGATCCCGCGAGCGAGATGGCGCCGCTCCCGAGACCCTGCATCGCAAACGCAAAGTCCGCGAGCCCGTCGTGCCGGGCCAGTGTCTCGCGAATCAGAGAGATGGCGCGGACGTCGAACTCCGGAAGAGCTCCGCCATACTCTGCGCGCACGCAGTAGCCCGTAATCCCGGCAGCGCCAAGCTCGCGCACGAGCCGGACACAGCCGGCGTCAACTTCGGCGCGGACTTCCGTGTGCACTCTTCCGCGAAGATTCCCGGCGGCCCACGCCGACACGCGCGCAGCGAGTTCGCGATGCAGCGGGTCGAAAAAAGGCCAGTCGAGAAAAGAGGATGCCGGCATGATTGTTCTCAATCGGTCGTCGCCCGCGCGACGTTCTGCTTGAGCTCGCTCAGGAGCGCGGCGAGCTGTTCCTTCTTCCTGAGCGGCATCGCGGCGAAGAGCCCGATCACCCACTGCTCGTGTTCGCGCGCCATGCGGCCGAACTGCTGCCGTCCTGCGGCCGTCAATTTCACTCTGAGGGCGCGCCGGTCCGCGGCATCGGCGACGCGGGCGACGAGGCCTTCCTTCTCCAGAAGGTCGGTGATACCGGTGACGTTGCCGCCGGTCACCATCATGCGCCGCGACAATTCGCCCATCTTGAGGCCCTCGGGTGCGCGCTCGAGCTGTGCCATCAGATCGAAGCGCGGCAGCGTCGTTGCGAAACCGCTCTGCAATCGCTGCCGCACGTGATTCTCGATGAGGCTCGTGCAGGCAAGGAGCCTCAGCCACAGGCGCACCGACTGATGATGGTCATCGCGCACGCGTGTCTCGCTGTCAATTGTCAGCGGGACGGCCGGCGCGAGAATGGATTTGCTTTTGGCGACCACCGCTTACCTCATACGGGCCCGACCGCTTGAGCCGCGCGCTCAAGGTTGCGCTCAAGCTGCCCCTTGCCGGAGAGGTACGGATCCGGCCACCATTGATCGTGATAGTGCTGTTGCGCCGCCGCTTCCAGCGTCCATGCCGGATTGGCAAGGTGCGGCCGCGCGAGTGCGCACAGATCAGCGCGGCCCGCCGCTACGATCGAATTCACATGGTCCGCCTCGTAGATGTTGCCGACGGCTATGGTCGGGATGCCGACTTCATTGCGGATGCGGTCCGAAAACGGTGTCTGCCACATGCGCCCATAAACGGGGCGCTGATCGGGCACGGTCTGGCCCGACGAAATGTCGAGCACGTCGACACCCGCGGATTTCATGCCGCGGGCGATCAAGACAAGATCGTTCTCCGACAATCCGCCCTCCGCCCAGTCACATGCGGAGAGGCGTACCGACAGTGGCCGGTCCCTGGGCCAGAAAGCACGCACGCTGGCGAGCACTTCGAGGGGAAAGCGCAGGCGCCCGGCCACGCTGCCACCGTATTCGTCCTTGCGGCGATTGGTGAGGGGCGATAAGAAACTTGCGAGCAGATAGCCGTGCGCCATGTGCAGCTCCAGCATGTCGAATCCGGCCTCGAGCGCCAGGCGCGCCGCTCGCACGTGTTGCACGCACACATGGTCCATGTCCGCGCGATTCATTTCACGGGGCACCTGGCTGATGCCGGCAAGATAGGGCAGTGGCGACGGCGCAAGTAAGGACCAGTTGCCGGTGGCGAGCGGATGATCCGGCTGTTCCCAGCCGAGCTGGGTCGAACCCTTGCGGCCCGAGTGGCCAATCTGCATGCAGATTTTCGCGGCCGACTGCGTGTGCACGAAGTCGACGATGCGCCCCCAGGCGTCGCGCTGCCCGGCGTTCCACAATCCCGTGCAGCCGGGAGTGATGCGGCCCTCGGGCGAAACGCAGGTCATCTCCGTAAATAAGAGCCCCGCACCGCCGACCGCTCGCGCGCCGTAGTGCATGAGATGCCAGTCATCGGGCAAGCCGTCCTTCGACTTGTACTGCGCCATCGGCGAGACAATGACGCGATTCTGCACACGCATGCCCGCCAGCGTGAATGGCAGGAACATGGGTGGCCGGGCCGTCGCTACGCCCGCGCTCAACGCCAGTTCCGTCTCGACACGCTCGACGTAAGCCGGGTCACGCAAGCGCAGATTTTCATGGCCGATACGCTGGCTGCCGGTGAGCAGGCTATAGGCAAACTGCCAGGGTCTGAGCGACGTGTAGCGTGCGACGTTTTCGAACCATTCCATGCGATTGCGCGCCGCGCTCTGCAGCTTCAACGCCTCGAGCGAGCGCTCCGCCTGATAGTCCACGAGGCCCGCCGGCACGTCGCTCGCGTTGGCGACGTGCCGCACCAGCGACACCGCGTCTTCCATCGCGAGCTTGGTTCCGGAGCCAATACCGAAATGCGCGGTGTGGGCGGCATCGCCGATCAATACGAGATTGCCGTGATGCCAGCGCTCGCACAGCACACGATTGAAATTGAGCCAGGCCGAGCCGCGCAGGTGCCGCGCGTTGCTCATGAGCTTCTGTCCACCCAGGTATTTCGCGAACAGGCGTTCGCAGAATTCGATGGACTGATCGACGTCATAGTGCTCAAGGCCATGGGCCCGCCAGGTTTCCTCGCGCGTCTCGACAATGACCGTCGAGAGCTCGGTGCTGAACTGGTAAGCGTGAATCTGAAACCAGCCGTGCTCGGTCGACTCGAAGGCGAAGGTGAAGGCCGGAAACTTCTGCGTCGTGCCGAGCCAGATGAAGCGGCATTTGCGCACGTCGATATCGGGCTTGAAGATTTCCGCGTGGCGGCTGCGCGTCCTGCTATTGACGCCGTCCGCGGCGACGATCAGATCCGCATCGGCAAGGGGCAGTTCCGAATCGACCTCGCACTCGAAGCGCTGCTCGACGCCCAGCTCCGCCGCCCTCGTCTGCAGGATGTTGAGGAGCTTCTTGCGTTCGATGCCGCAGAATCCGTGCCCGCCCGAGCGCAGGGTCGTCCCGCGAAAGTGCACGTCGATGTCGTCCCAGTGATAGAAACTGCCGGTAATGGCATCGTGCGATTCGCGATCGATTTCACGAAAGCCCGCCAGCGTCTTGTCGGAGAACACCACGCCCCAGCCGAAGGTGTCGTCTGGGCGATTGCGCTCGATGACTTCGACACGCGCGCGCGGCAGGGCCTTCTTGAACAGGATCGCCGAATAGAGCCCCGCGGGGCCGCCGCCGATCGAGACAACGCGCTTCATGCGCCATCTTTTAGAACTATATTATTTAGATGTCAACTAATCGGGGGTCTGACCCCAGGGGGTCAGACCCCTCCCGCCAGCCGCTCTCGCAGGCGCCTG
>JBGPLJ010000370.1:0-3492 GCA_041486385.1 Steroidobacteraceae bacterium | reverse complement strand
CTCTCCCTGGATTGCGGGTCGAGTTCATGTTCCCTCCCTCGTTGAATTGATGTGGCGAGGCTAAGGAAATGTACCGATCCCGTCACGCGCCGCAAGGCCGATCGCGACAAAGAGCGAAATTGCGTCAACGAATCACGGTTGGGGCGGACGATCAGCGGGCCCGATCGACCGCGCCGCGCCTGGAGAGATTCGCACTCTGGATAACTTTTTTCTTGTGTCTGTCTCGTGTCTCTCGACTCAGTACTCAATCGTCTGGTCATCTGGCTAGCAGCTACTCCTCCAGCACTCGGTGAACGAAGGAGACGGCGATCGATCCTTCGCCGACCGCAGCCGCAACGCGCTTGAGATTACCGGCCCGTACATCGCCGACTGCAAATACACCGGGCAAGCTTGTTTCCAGAAGAAAGGGCGCGCGGGACAGCGGCCATTGAGCATCGACGAGCTCCTGCTGCGATAAATCGGTTCCGGTCCTGATGAATCCCTTGGAATCAAGCGCTACGCGACCCCCAAGCCACTCCGTGGCAGGAGTGGCGCCGGCCATAACGAAGACGTGCCGGATATCGTGGCTCTCGACTTGCCCGGTTTCATTGTTACGCGAGTGCACGTGATCAAGATGGGTATCTCCGTCGAGAGCTGTAATCTCGGTGTGAGTGCACAGGACGATCGCGGGATGCTCCTCAATCCGCCGGATCAAGTACCGCGACATCGTTTGAGCCAACCCGTCCGATCGCACGAATATGTACACGCACTTTGCGGTCTGTGCCAAAAAGACCGCGGCCTGGCCCGCCGAATTGCCCCCGCCGATGACGATTACTTCTTCACCGACGCACAGCTGCGCTTCCACGAAAGTCGCCCCATAGTAGACGCCGATACCTTCGAAACGGGGCAAGCTCTCAAGCAGCGGTTTGCGATACTCGGCGCCCGTTGCGACGACGATGGCGCGCGCTTGCACAGGTGCACTTTCGCCGATCTCGATGGCGTAGCGCTTGCGCTCACCGCTGAATCGTATTGCGCCCCGTGCGATCAGTATGTGTGCACCAAACTTCTGTGCCTGCGCGAAAGCGCGCCCGGCAAGCGCCTGACCCGAGATGCCGGTCGGAAAGCCGAGATAGTTCTCGATCTTGGAGCTCGAGCCCGCCTGTCCGCCGGGCGAGTTGTCTTCGAGGACCAGCACGTCTAATCCTTCGGATGCCGCGTACACCGACGCCGCGAGCCCGGCAGGACCTGCGCCTACGACAATCAGATCATGCACTCGCGATGAATCGACCGCTTCGTTGAGACCCAGGCAGTCGGCGATCTGTCGATTGCTGGGATTGCGCAGTACCAGCTCGCCGCGACATACCACAATTGGCACGTCTGCGATTGTGACGTGAAATTGATCGAGCACCACCTGCACATCGGCGTCGCGATCGAGATCGATATATGTGTAAGGATGAGCGTTACGAGTCAGAAACTCCTTCGCCCTGAGCGTCCCGGCACAATGGGCCGAGCCGATGACGATCGCATCTCCCATCCCTTGCGCGATCAGCTCCACACGTCGCACGATGAAGGCGCGCATCACGATCTCGCTGATCTCGGCGTCCGTCTGAACCAGAGCCAGCAAGTGCTCGCGATCCATTTCGATGACTTCGCCCGACGCGCTTACCCTTGCCCGCACGAGCGGCGGGCGACCGGAGAGTGTGTTCATCTCGCCGGTAAACTGACCGCGTCCGTACAATTGGACGAGTTCCTCCGCGCCCGCTGAGAGGCGGACCATTTCTATCTGGCCGTCGGTCACGACAAAGAAGCCCGTCGTCGCGATGCCGGCGTCAAACAAAATCTCGCCGCGTTGTACCTGGCGCACATGTCCGCGCGCTGCGATACGTGCGACCTGCGCGGACGTCAGCGCTGGAAACATCCGCTCGGCGTTTGATTTCGCGGCTTCAACAAACCGTGTCGATGTGGTCGCTATCATTTCCAACGAACCTCTTCAGTGAGTGGCAAACGCGCGCACGAGAGCAGCGATTTCGTCTGCCTTCGTATCGAGCGCGAAGTGTCCCGCGTCGAGAACGTGAATCTCTGCACTCGGGACATCGCGGCGATACGCTTCGGGCTCGGAGAGCTCGAAGGATTGGTCGTACCGGCCCCAGATCACGAGCAGACGTGGCTGAGTTCTTCGCATCCAGGTTTGCCACGTGGGATACGCCGCAACGTTACTGCGGTAGTCGAAAAATAAATCGCTCTGGATATCCACCTGTCCGGATTGGCTCAGGAATGCGAACTCGTCAGTCCAGAGATCGGGATCGTAGCTCTCCACGGCCGGGTCGTTGCCAACGTGACGCATACGCGTGGCGGCAAGGGACAGGAGGTTGGTCCGCAGCGCGACTTCCTGCGCAGGTCGATTGGCCCAGAAGGCACGCCGCGTCTTCCAGTTCGCGCCCAAACCTTCGTCGTGCGCCACGGCATCCTGCACGATCAATGCGCGGACCCGCTCCGGATGCGCCAGCGCCAGCCGCAAGCCAACCGGTCCGCCGTAGTCCTGCATATACAGCGTGTAGTGTTGCAGGCTCAAGGCTTGCGCGAAATGGTCCATCACCGCAGCGATGTGATCGAACGTGTATGCAAACTCCTTCGGATCTGGCCAGTCGCTGTGCCCAAACCCGGGATAGTCAGGCGCAATCAGATGGAAATTGTCGCCGAGCCGCGAAAGTAACGGCTCGAACATCCGGGACGATGACGGCAGTCCATGCAACAGCAGCAGCACCGGCGCATCGCGCGGACCCGCCTCGCGGTAGAAGATGGACAAACCGTCGACCTTGATCGTGCGGTAAAACACTTGCGGACTCATGGCGCCTCGCACTTAAAACACGAGTAAGTCCAGAAGTTAACTAGCACGACGTTACCGCGTAGCGACTTAATGCGCGACAGGTACCGTTACCTGGACCGTGCCTTGATCAATGGGTTGATGGTTGGCATTCACCAGTTCGATCAGGATCTTGTGCCGCCCGGGTGCGAGGCCGTTGATAATGACCGGTACGCCGCTCGCGTCTGCCCAGTGCCAGGTGGCGTCATCGACCGTCACATGGATGTGGCCAATCCGGGGAGACACGACGAGCGCCGCAGCCCCAAATACCGGCACGATGTGCAGATTCTCCGTCCGGTATTGAATAAACACGACGCCACGCGCCAGCGGTTCGGCACGGGGCGAATCGATGATGATCTTCGCCGGTGGTTCGTTCTGGAGAGGCTGGAGAGCAGCGGCTGACGCCGCCATCGGAGACTCAGGCACCGTGAACTTGACGGCGCCTTGATCGAGCAGTTGATGGTTCGCATTCTCCAGTTGGATTAGGACCTTGTGCGCCCCGGGTGGCAGGCCGTTGAGAATCACCGGCTCTCCGCTCGCATCGAACCAAACCCACTGCGACTAAAAGTCACTCTCATGCTTGTCTAGGAAGAGAGGAGACACGGCAGGGGCGGGGGGCCCGATCGCGGGCGCCGTGGGCAGGTCTTCGG
>JBGPLJ010000369.1:0-3504 GCA_041486385.1 Steroidobacteraceae bacterium | reverse complement strand
GCCGGCGCAGCGTCAGCATCCGGCTCGTTGATCGTGCGGAGAGCCAGCGGCTCAACACCGCCTATCGCGCGCGCCGCAAGCCGACGAACGTGTTGTCGTTCAGGGCTCCGGAGCGGCAACCCGCAGGTGAGCGGCTGCTCGGGGATCTCGTCATCTGCGCGCCGGTGGTTGCGGCCGAAGCGCGCGCGCAAGGCAAAGCGGTCGATGCGCACTGGGCGCACCTCGTCGTGCACGGTACCTTGCACCTGCTCGGCTACGACCATGCGCGCCCGCGCGCCGCGCGCGCGATGGAAGCGCGCGAAGTCGCCATCCTTACCAGGCTCGGGTATGCGAACCCGTACGTGATCTAACTACCATGGCCGAAGACTCAGGCAGTACGACCGGGCGCTGGCTGCGCCGCATCACGCAGAGCATGAGCGGCGAGCCGGAGAATCGCGCCGAGCTCGTCAATGTGCTGCGCGAGGCCGCTGCACGCGGCCTTCTCGACGGCGAGGCGCTCTCCATGATCGAGGGCGTGCTCGCGGTCTCGGACCTGCTGGTGCGCGACATCATGGTGCCGCGTTCGCAGATGGCGATCATCGAGCGGGACGCGGCGCTCGAAGAGATCGTGTCGATGGTGGTCGAGTCCGGCCACTCGCGTTTTCCGGTCGTCGGCGACGATCGCGACACGGTCGCAGGCATCCTGCTCGCCAAGGACCTGCTGCGCTACACGAGCGGCGAACGCACGGCGGAGTTCGACATCAGGGAGTTGATGCGCCCGACGGTGTTCGTGCCAGAGAGCAAACGGCTCGACGTGCTGCTCAAGGAATTCCGCTCGAGCCGCAATCACCTGGCTATCGTGATCGACGAGTATGGCGGTGTTGCCGGACTCGTCACGCTCGAAGACGTCATCGAGCAGATCATCGGCGACATCGACGATGAGTACGACATCGAGGAAGATCAGCCGATCAAGCGCGAGACCGAACGGCAGTTCCTCGTGCTCGCGCTCACGCGCCTCGAGGAGTTCAATCAATATTTCGGCACGAGCCACGAGGGCGACGGTTTCGACACGGTCGGCGGGCTGATTCTGCATGAGCTCGGGCGCCTGCCGCGCAAGGGCGACACGTTCAAGGTGGGCGATCTCGATTTTCGCGTGCTGCGCGCCGATCGGCGCCGTGTCGAAGCGCTGCGGGTCACGACGCCACGGGACATCGTCCTGCAGGATCCGGATCACGCCGCAACAGTGATCATGGAGCCGCCAAAGGCGAAGGCGAAGAAGCCGCGCAAGAAAAAGGAATCTGCGCCTGGCACACCCTCGCCCTAGCTCTCTCCCTCAGGATGAGGGGGAGGGAAGAGGATTGCATCCCTCTCCCACGTCCTCGGGCGAGAGGATAGGGTGAGCGGGGTATGCCAGTACGCCTCCGTCAATCACTGATCGCGTTCATTTCCGGCGCTGCGCTGACGCTGGCGTTCGCACCGTTCGATCTGTGGCCGCTCGCGATTGCCTGCCCGGTCTTGCTCTTTTCCATGTGGCAGGGCGCGCGCCCGCGCCGCGCGGCGTGGCTCGGGTTTCTTTTCAGCAGCGGCACGTTTCTCGCGGGTACGTACTGGCTGTACATCAGCATTCACGGATTTGGGCAGGCACCGTTGGCGATCGCGCTGCTTCTCGTGCTCGGTCTCGTCGTGATCATGGGAGCGTATTGCGCATTCATCGGTTACGTCGCTGCCCGCTGGCTGCCGCGTGACGGCGGCGTGCGCTGGCTGCTCGGGTTACCCACGCTCTGGGTGTTGATCGAGTGGTTTCGCGGCTGGTTCCTCAGTGGCTTTCCCTGGCTCTCGCTCGGCTATGCCGGCATCAATTCATGGCTCGCCGGGCTTGCTCCGGTCACCGGTGCATATGGATTGAGTCTCGCGCTTGCGGTTACTGCGGGTGCCGTCGTCGCCGTTGCGTTCGGCGCCAGACGCATCCGTTGGGCGGCACTCGTCATGATCGCCGTGATCTGGGGCGCGAGCTGGGCGTTGACACGCATTCACTGGACGCAGCCGAGTGGCGCGCCGCTGACTGTTGCGCTGGTGCAGGGTGCGATCTCACAGGATCAGAAGTGGCAGGAAGGCAATCGCGAATACACGCTGGCGCTCTACCGCGACCTTACGCAGTATGCCTACGGCGCACGCCTGATCGTGCTGCCAGAGGCCGCGCTGCCGGTGATTGCGAATGATCTCGGGCCCTACCTGGAGTCGCTCGAGCGCGGCGCAGAGGCGCGGGGCAGCACCGTTGTGCTCGGGCTTCTCCGTCACGACGAGGCGAGCAATCGTTACTACAACTCGCTGTTCGCGCTCGGCGCACCCGGCCATGTCTATGACAAGCGCCGGCTCGTGCCTTTCGGAGAATTCTTCCCGGTACCCGCGACGGTCCGCGAATGGTTGCGGCTCATGAGTCTGCCGTACATCGATATGACGCCGGGAGCGCCCGAGCAGCCGCTTCTCGACGCGGCTGGCCTCAAGCTCGCGACGACCATCTGCTATGAGGATGCATGGGGCAGCATCGGGATTGCGGCGTTGCGCGATGCGCACCTCATGATCAACGTGACCAACGACGCCTGGTTTGGCGACTCCACCGCGCCGCATCAGCATCTGGAAATCGCGCGCATGCGCTCGCTCGAGGCCGGGCGCTATCAGATCCGCGTTGCGAACGACGGTATTACGGCGATCATTGATCAGCGCGGCGCGCTCATCGCGCGCATTGCACAATTCAAGCCCGCCATCCTGAGCGGAACCGTCGTGCCCTACACGGGAATGACGCCGTACGCGCGGGTTGGCAACTGGCCCGTCGTAACGCTGTGTGTGATCCTGTTCGTGCTGTCTTTGTGGGCGCCCGGCGCAACGTCAATTCACACAAGGAAAGTGAAACCATGAGAATTGCTGCCCTGCTGTTGTCTTTTGCCGTTGCTTCGGCCGGAGCGCTGGCAGCGCACGCAAGCGTAGCGAAGACCACGCGCCACGACTACGAGCTCGCGGACAGCCTGGTGGTGCTGCTCGACGTGCCGGACACATGGCTTGGTGGTATTGCCGACAAGGCCGGTCAACGTGCGCCGTCCATACTCTTCAGGAATGCAAATGGCCCGCGCTTTCAGGTGCTGCTGTCTGTCGTGCCGATGTCGGATCTGAAGGCGGTCGAGGCGCGAGTGCAGAAGGACGCGGATCAATTCGCGTCGATCGCGGCTGACGGCAAGACGCCGCTGCACAAAGTCGGCGCGGCGCATGGAAAAGGCTGGTACTTCCGCCTGACGGACAAGCAATACGCAGATCCGAAAAGCGTGGTGCCGGAGGGCGAATTCAAGTATCTCGCGCAGGGGGCCATCAACGAAGGTCCGATGACGCTGCTCTTTTCTGTCCTCACCAATGACGATAGCCGCAACGTCGAAGTGGCCGCGCTCGCCATGATCCGCAAGGCGGCCATCCGCCAGGATGGCGGCAGCACCTGATGTAGGAATTGTCCTGCATGATCTGGTGCAGGCCGGCAGT
>JBGPLJ010000368.1:0-3512 GCA_041486385.1 Steroidobacteraceae bacterium | reverse complement strand
GCTCGCACAGCAGTGCTCATTCAAGCCAGCGGGCCAGCTCCTACGCGCCACGGATACATTCCGCCAGTCATGTGTATGGTTCACCGATCAGCGACCCGCTCGTATCGCGCTCACCGTCGCACCACTCCACCGGACACACATCGAGCCACCGCCCGAGCGCATCGCATGCCTCAAGCCATCGTGCGGTCGGCGTCACCCGCGATAGGCACGGACGCAAGCCAAGATAAACCCGTGCGGTGCTGGCGGTAGTAGCCGGGGTAGCTGCACCGGTCGTAGACTCCCCTCTGAACCATAGATACGTATTCACCCCAATGGACGGGACTGTGACTGCGGCTTTCACCTATATATCCGCCAACCCTGCCTTTGGGACCATGTAGTTGCATGTGCAAGTTCGCAACTTGAGGTTCCCATGAGCGATATGACCGAGCAGGAAAAGCAACTCGTCGAATGGCTGGCGGACATGCGCGAGGAGGAAGCGCTGCCCCTCGCGACGCGAATGCTGCTCGAGGAGCACGTCGATCCGATGCGTGTGCTCGAGCTGTGCCGAAATGCCATGGACATCGTCGGCAAGCGCTTTCAGGCGGGCGAGTATTTTCTTCCCGAGCTGGTCCTCGCCGGGGAAATGCTCGACAAGATCGGCGCGATCGCGAAACCCCTCATTCAGCAGGCGCCAGGCGAGAGCCCGAGCAAGCTCGGCAGGGTGCTCATCGGAACGGTGCACGGAGATCTGCACGACATCGGCAAGAACATCGTCACCTTCATGCTCGACATCAACGGGTTCGAGGTGCGTGATATCGGCATCGACGTACCCGTGCAGACCTTCATCGACGAGGTAAAGAGCTTCAAGCCGGCGGTGCTGGGGCTGTCCGGGTTCCTCACGCTCGCCTTCGATTCGATGAAGGAGACGATCGAGGCCATCGAAGCCGCGGGCTTGAGGAAGGACCTCAAGATCATGGTTGGCGGCGGCCAGATCGACGACGCCGTGCGCAGCTACACCGGGGCTGACGCTTTCGGGACGACAGCCATCACGGCGGTCTCGCTCTGCAAGGACTGGCTGGGGGTCGCCGCGTGAATGCCCCCGCCGCCGAAGGCGCGAGCGCCGCTCACGACGCCCGCTGGCAGCGGATCCTCGACTCAGTGGCACTGCGCCAGCCCGACCGCATGCCGGTTATGCTGTACGCGACCTTCTGGCTGGCGCGCTACGGCGGCATCACGTGTCGCCAGCTGATGTACGACTACGAGAAATGTGCCGAGCTCTCCGAACGCGCCATTCTTGAATTCGAACCCGACGCCTACACCCCGATGCTGTTTGCGTCGGCCTGCGGCCAGGCACTCGAGACCATCGGTTTCAAGCAGCTGCAGTGGCCGGGACACGGTGTCGGCGACAACCAGCCCTATCAGTACCTCGATCGCGAATATATGAAGGCGGAGGAATACGACGAGTTCATTTTCGATCCGACCGGCTTTTACCTGCGCACCTATCTGCCGCGGGTGGCGTCGGCCTTCGAGGGCTTCGAGGACCTGCCCTACTTTCCCGGGCTGCACTACATGCGTCTCGTCGCCGGCATTCGCCCATTCGCAAAGCCAAAGGTTCGCGAGGCGCTCGAGAAGGTGATCAAAGCGGCCGAGGAGATCGGGCGCTTCGGCAAGCACAACGCGATTTTCAACCAACGCATGGCGAGCCTCGGCTATCCGCTCACGAACGGCATCACCTCGGTCGCGCCGTACGATTTCATCGCGGACTATTTTCGCGGCGCGCGCGGCATGATGACGGATCTCTTTCGCCACAAGGACAAGCTCCTCGCGGCGCTCGAGAAATCGTCGATCTTCCTCCTGCGCCAGACGGTGGCCCAGGCCAAGGCGTCGCGTAACCCCATAGTCTTCATCCCGATCCACTGGGCGCCCGACAACTTCATGTCGGACCAGCAATTCCGCACGTTCTGGTGGCCGACGTTTCGCAAGATGATGATCGGCATGATCGACGCCGGGCTCATTCCGATGCCGCTCTGGGAAGCGGACTGCACCAAGCGTCTCGAGATCATCCGTGACATTCCCGCCGGCAAATGCATCTACTGGTTCGAGCGTACCGACATGGTGAAGGCGTTCGAGGTTTTGGGCGATGTGGTCGCGCTGCGCGGCAATCTGTCCGCCTCCCTCATGACAACTGGCAAGCCCGCGGAAGTGGACGCCGAAGTGCGCCGTCTCGTCGAGCAGGTTTTTCACAAGGGCGGCAAGCTCATTCTCGACGCGTCATTCGGTGTCCCGGATGAAACTCCGGTTGAGAACGTGCGCGCCATGTTCCAGGCCGCGCGTAAGTACGCCGGCTGACGAGGTCCGTACGCGTGACGCTCGCCCGTGGCCTCAACGTTCTGCGCACGGTCGGCAACACGCCGCCCACTGCGCCGCAGTCGCTCACCCGAGCGCGCCTGCGGCGCGAGGCCCTGGCCCTGGCCGGGCGCGATGCGTTGGTCGCGGCCGCCTTTAGTTACCGCATCGTCCCGCTCGAGCGCCCCGCAGGTCAGACGCTGTGCCTGGAGGGTGAGATTCTCGAAGCGCCCTGGCTATTGCCCACGAGCGGAACGCTCACCGCTGTCGCCTGCGGGGTGGTCACCATCGGACCCGCACTGGAAGAGCGCGTGCATGCGCTCTTCGCCGGGCGCCACGCGGCGCTTGCCGTCGCCCTTGATGAACTCGGAAATGAGCTGCTGTTCGCGGCGGCGAGGCGTGCGCAGGACCGCATGCTCGTCGAGGCGACCCGTCAGGGCCTCATGATGGCCGGCGAGCTGCGCTCCGGCGATCCGGGCCTCGCCATCGAGACGCAGACGGCGGTGCTGCGCCTTGCCGAGGCCGATTCCATCGGCGTCAGCCTGTCGAGCGGCCTCGTCATGCACCCGCTCAAGTCGACCTCCATGGTGCTCGGTGTGGGTCTCGCCCTGCCGGAAGTCAGCTGGTCGCGCTGCGACTATTGTCCGTCCCTGGAACGCTGCCGAGTCGCTGCGACCCGCATCGCGGCTAACACATGAATCGCCCGGCCGCCGCCACGAACGCGGAGCGCTTCACGCTGCGCTTTCCGCAACTTGACCGTGCGATCGAAGCGCGCACCACGGAAACGATCTATCAGAGTGCGCGGCGCGGCGGCGTGCGTATCCTTGGCGCCTGCGGCGGGCGCGGTACCTGTGGCTCCTGTTACGTGCGCGTGGTCGAAGGCGCCGTCGATTACGCGCCACTGCGAGTGCACGCGGCCGACGCGAGGTTGGCTGGCGAGGGATGGATCCGCGCCTGTCAAGCGTTTCCGCGGTCGGACTGTGCGGTTGAAGTCGCGGCGCGCTCACTTGCAGCGGTGGTGCGAGCGGAGGTGGGTGCGCTGGGCGAAGTCGCCCTGCACTGCGCACCGGCGGTAAGGACTTACGATATTGCCGTACCCGACGCGTCGATCGCGCACCCCGCTGCGGATGCAGAACGCGTGATCGGCGCGCTCCCGGCAGGCGCCGTACACGACATCGACTTGCGTG
>JBGPLJ010000367.1:0-3512 GCA_041486385.1 Steroidobacteraceae bacterium | reverse complement strand
GCGGGAGCGGCCCGCTCCCGCAGGATTCGTTCCATGCTTTGCAGATCGTCACCCGTGTCACGACGCATCGCCGCCGCTGCTCCGCGAATCCTTATCCTCATCCTCTTCTTTTGCGGCCGTTGCATTGGCAGCGGGCCGCACCAGCCGCTCGACCGGTTCGAGCACTTCGATTTCGCGGTCCGTGCTGATGCCGAGCTCGCTGAACTTGCGCGCCCCGGGCAGGAGCTGGCGCTCGAGTGAGCCGACTGCGCTGTTGTACGCCTCGACGCTGCCACCCAGACTTCGGCCCAGCTTCGCCATGTGCGCGGCGAATGTCGCCGCACGCTTGTAGAGATCCTCGCCAAGGTCGCGTATCTGCGCCGCGTTCTTCGCGAGCGCCAGCTGCCGCCAACCGTACGCAACCGTCTTGAGCAGGGCGACGAAGCTGGAGGGCGTCGCGAGCACCACGCCGAGCCGGATCGCCTCCTCAAGGAGGTTCGGCTGCTCATTGAGTGCCGCGGAGAGAAATTGATCGCCCGGAATGAAGAGCACCACGAAATCCGGGCTCCGCGGGAACTGCGCCCAGTAGGCCTTCGATGCGAGCGAGCGCACGCGTTCACCGACGATCTGCGCATGCCGCTTGAGCGCGAGGGCCCGGGCTTCGTCATTGGGGGCTTCCACGGCTTCAAGATAGGCATCGAGCGGTGTTTTGACGTCGACGACGAGATCGCGCTCTTCGGGCATGTGCACGACCAGGTCCGGGCGCAACATGCCGTCCTCGCCTTCGACCTGCATCTGCTCCGTGAAATCGCAATGCTGGGTCATGCCGGCGAGCTCGACCAGGCGGCGCAGCGTGATTTCGCCCCAGCGGCCGCGTACTTCGGGCCGGCGCAACGCACTCACGAGATTGCGCGTCTCCCGTTGCAGGGCCGTCTGGCCTTCGATCGTGGTCGCCATCTGCTGGCGCAGCGCCGCGTATGCCGAGCCGCGCTCCTTTTCGATCGTCGCGATCTGTTCCGTGGTCTTGTCGAGCGCCTCGCGAATCGGCTTGACGAGCGCTTCGATCGCTTTCTCGCGCGCTTCGAGCGCGTGACCGGCCGCGAGCTGCTGTTGCCCGAGGCTCTCGCGCGCCAGACCGAGGAACAGCTCGTTGTTGTTTCTGAGACTCTGAGTCGCAAGCGCATCGAACGCGGCCTTGAGCCGCTCCTGCGCGAGAGCCAGCGCCGTCTCGCGCTCGCCGGCCAGCTGCGCGGAGGTGACGACCTGCGAGCGTGCGACCTCCGCCGCAATCCTGAGGTCGGCTTCCACACGCGCGGCTCGGGCCGCGCGCAGCAGATATCCGGCCGCGCCGCCGAGGAGTGCCGCTGCAAGGATGAGCGCGATGGCGGTCGCGCTCACTGGCCCAGCTCCTGCCGTGCGGCGCCATTCATGAGCCACGCAAGGATCTCGTCCGGCTGATCGATCATGCCGTCGGCCCGCCAATCCAGCGGGCGGTCCGACGCGCCGAGGTAACCGTAGCCGGCCACCAGCGAGCGCATGCCGGCGGCGCGGGCCGCGACAACGTCCCGCTCGGCGTCGCCAACATACAGACAACGGGACGGATCGCGTCCGACGAGCATGGCCGCGTGCAGCAGTGGCAAAGGATGAGGCTTGCGCTCTGTCAATGTATCGCCACTGACGATGCATCCGGCGCGCGCCGTCAGTCCGAGTGCGCCAAGCAGTGGCTGAGTCAGCCAGTCCGGTTTGTTCGTAACGACGCCCCAGGGTGTGCCGCTGCGCTCCAGTTCGCCGAGCACCTCATCGAGGCCCGGGAAGAGCCGTGTCGCCCGCGGCATGTCACGCCGATAGAAATCGAGCAGACGCGTGCGCAGTTCCTCGAACCGCGCGTCGCGCGCCTGCGGGAAGCCGAGACGTACCAGCGCCGCGCCGCCGTGCGACACATGCGGGCGGATCTCCTCGAACGCAATCGCCGCGAGTCCCTCCGATTGGCGCACAGCGTTGAGCGCAGCCGCGAAATCGGGGGCCGTGTCGAGGAGCGTGCCGTCCAGGTCGAACAGCACAGCTCCGACCGAGGTGCCTGCTGTCATGCGCCTGCCGGCGGGTTCGCCGGCGCTTCCGGCCGCACGAATTGCGCAAGATAGTTGACGCTGGTGTCGCGGGTCAGCCGAAATTGACGCGTGAAGGGATCGAAGGAAATTCCGCTGAATGCGCCGAGTGCAAGCCCGGCGCCTCGGGCCCAGCGCGCAAGCTCGGACGGACGAATGAAGCGCTCGTAGTCATGCGTGCCACGGGGCACGAGGCCCAATACGTATTCGGCTCCCACGATCGCCAGCAAAAACGACTTTAGATTGCGATTGAGCGTCGAGAGAAAGAGCTGCCCGCCGGGTCGCACCAGCTCCGCGAGCCGGCCGAGCATGAGGTCAGGGCGCGGCACGTGCTCCAGCAACTCCATGCAGGTCACGGCGTCATAGTGGCCGGCGTTGGCCGCGGCGTGGTCCTCGACCGACTCCAGACGATAGCGAACCGCAACATTGCTCTCGAGTGCGTGCAGCTCCGCAACTCGGAGCGGTGTCTCGGCGAGGTCGATGCCGATGACGTCAGCGCCCGCCTTCGCCAGCGCCTCGGAAAGTATGCCGCCGCCGCAGCCGACGTCGATGATGCGGGCGCCCGGCAACGGCAGGCGTGCGCGAATGAACTCGAGGCGCAACGGATTCAACTCATGGAGCGGCTTGAATTCACCGTGCGGATCCCACCAGTGCTCGGCGAGCGCCTCGAATTTTGCGATTTCGTACGGGTCGACATTGGCTGTTGCGGACACGCGGCTCTCTCTGCAGCGGGGCATTTGCGGGTGAATTTTTCGGCAGGCAGCAGAGTACACCAGCGGCTCCGATTCTGAGTACGAGCGGCCGGTCTTGAGCCCGGCTCGAGGGCGTATTTTCGACCCGAAAAAGCGCTCGGGCGGCGCGCTCGCTGTGCTAAGATTCACGCCTTCCAAACGGGCCGCCACAAGGCCCTCGACCAGCGCCAAAACGCAACCAGAATCAGAAGCTTCCGAGCCTTCCGGCACCGCCTATTGCATGTCTGAAATAGCCCGCGAAATCATCTCCGTCAATCTCGAAGATGAGATGAAGCAATCGTACCTCGATTACGCGATGAGCGTGATCGTGGGACGCGCCCTGCCGGACGTCCGCGACGGCCTCAAACCCGTGCACCGGCGCGTGCTCTATGCGATGCACGAGACCAACAACGTCTTCAACCGCCCGTACGTGAAATGCGCCCGCGTGGTCGGCGAGGTCATGGGCAAGTACCACCCGCACGGCGATAGCGCGATCTACGACGCGCTCGCGCGCATGGCCCAGGACTTCTCGCTCCGCTACACGCTCATCGATGGGCAGGGCAATTTCGGCTCCGTCGACGGGGACCCGCCGGCGGCGATGCGCTATACCGAATGCCGGCTCGACCGAATAGCGAGCGAGCTCACGGCCGACATCGACAAGGAAACGGTCGATTTCGTCGCCAATTACGACGGCAAG
>JBGPLJ010000366.1:0-3514 GCA_041486385.1 Steroidobacteraceae bacterium | reverse complement strand
GCTGGGCGTGAGCTCATCGCAGATCGCCAACGAGCTCAATTCCGCATTGAGCGGCCGCACGGTCACCCAGGTGCGGGACGACATCTATCTGATCGACCTGCGTGGGCGGGCGGCGGACCGCGACCGCAGCGACCTGAAGACGATCCGGGAGCTGGAGCTGCGCGTCGGCAACAATACGGTGCCGCTCGAGCAGGTCGCGAGCTTCCGCTACCAGCTCGAGGATCCGATCGTCTGGCGCCGCTATCGCCTGCCAACCATTACGGTGCAAAGCACGATCGGACCCGGCGTTGAGGCCGCGACTGTGGTCAAGGATCTCGCGCCCGCGATCGACAAGATCCGCGCGAGTCTGCCGCCTGGCTTTCGCCTGGAGCTCGGCGGCACCGTTGCCGAGAGCGCCAAGGGCTCGGACTCGATCAACGCCGTGGTACCTACGATGCTCCTGGGGATGCTGCTCGTGCTCATGGTGCAGCTGCAGAGCGTGCAGAAGCTCATTCTCGTCATGCTGACCGCGCCGCTCGGCATGATTGGAGTGAGTCTCGCCCTGCTCGCGACACGCAAGCCGTTCGGTTTCGTCGCCCTGCTCGGCATATTCGCGCTCATCGGTATGATCATCAGGAACAGCGTCGTGCTCATCATGCAGATCCGCGACCACGAAAAGAGCGGCATGGCGCGCTACGAGGCTATCGTCAACGCGACCATGCATCGCATGCGGCCCATCCTGCTCACGGCGTCGGCGGCCATCCTCGGCCTCATTCCGATCGCGGGCACGGTGTTCTGGGGCCCGATGGCCTTCGCGATGATGGGAGGACTCCTCGTCGCGACGATCCTCACGCTCATTTTCATGCCCGCGCTCTACGCGGCCTGGTATCGCGTCACGCCTGTGGGCGAGGATGCTAAAATTGCCGTAGCCCCCACTGCTTGACAGGTGTCGTCATTAGCAAAAACATCGTGATCCGCGAAATCGCACGGCCGGACGCCGCAGCCGTCGAGGCTCTTGGCAGGTATGGCGTCGCCACCGTGCACGAGGCCCAGGGCCGCACGGGGCTGTTGGCCGCGTACATGCGACCCATCTATCCGCGAGCGTCCGTATCCGGCAGCGCGGTCACAGTGCTGGTGCCCCCGGGCGATAACTGGATGATTCACGTCGCAGTCGAGGTGTGTAAGCCCGGCGACGTGCTGGTGGTGGCGCCCAGCTCGCCCTGCAGCGACGGTTATTTCGGCGATCTGCTCGGCACGTCGCTCATGGCGCGTGGCGTGCGGGCGCTCATCATCGATGCGGGCGTGCGCGATGTCGCGACGCTCAGTGAGATGAAATTCCCGGTCTGGAGCAAGAACATCTGGGCGCAGGGAACCGTCAAGGCCAGCCTCGGCGCCGTCAACGTGCCGATCATCTGTGCCGGCCAGCGGGTCGAAGCGGGCGATGCCATCGTCGCGGACGACGACGGTATCGTCGTCGTAAGCCGCGCGGAAGTCCCGAAAGTCGCGGCCGCCTCGGCCAAGCGCACCGCGAACGAAGAGGAAAAGAGAAAACGCCTCGCCGCCGGTGAACTCGGGCTCGATCTTTACGACATGCGCGAGAAGCTCAAGGCACTCGGCCTCGAGTACCGCTGAGCGCGGCGCGGTCATGGCGAACGCCCGGCAGACGGCCATTCCGTGCACGCTGATGCGCGGTGGGACCTCCAAAGGTCCATTTTTTCTCGCACGCGATTTGCCCGCCGATGAAAAGACGCGTGACCGCGTGCTGCTTGCCGCGATGGGTTCACCCGACCCGCGGCAGATCGATGGCGTAGGCGGCGCCGAGCCGCTCACCAGCAAAGTGGCGATCGTTTCGAAATCGAGCCGGCCCAACGTCGACGTCGACTATCTCTTTGCGCAAGTCTCGATCGACAGGGCGCTCGTCGACGTGAGTCCCAACTGCGGCAACATGCTGGCGGGTGTCGGACCGTTCGCGATCGAGCGTGGCTTGATCGCCGCGCGCGATCCGCAAACCCGCGTGTCGATCTACATGGTCAATACCGGGAATCTCGCGGTTGCGACCATCCAGACGCCGGGCGGCGTCGTGCGTTACGACGGCGCGACCGCGATCGCGGGTGTACCCGGCACAGCAGCGCCGATTGCCGTCGATTTCATGGATACCGCGGGCTCCGTTTGCGATTCCCTCCTGCCGACCGGTCACGTGCGCGATCAGGTGGATGGCCTCGATGTCACCTGCATTGACAACGGCATGCCGGTCGTCGTGATTCCCGCCAGCGCATTCGGCAAGACAGGCTATGAGTCACCGAAAGACCTCGACGCCGATGCGGGCTTCAAGGCTCGGCTCGAAAAATTGCGGCTCGCAGTCGGCCCTCTCATGGGTCTCGGCGACGTGCGCGACAAGGTGGTGCCGAAGATGACGCTCATCGCGCCGCCGCGCGCCGGCGGGCACGTCTGCACACGGACATTCATTCCGATCCGCTGCCACGCGGCGATTGGCGTGTTGGGCGCGGTCAGCGTAGCCACAGCTTGCGTACTGCCAGGCTCCGTCGCGGAAGGGATCGCGGTGAAGCCGCAAGGCTCCCCTCTCCTCATGTCGGTCGAACACCCGAGCGGCGAGTTCACGGTGACGCTCGAAGTTTCCGGCGCCGGCGCCGACTTCAAGGTCGGGCGTTCCGGCATCTTGCGCACCGCGCGCGCCCTCTTCGAGGGGCAGATTCTGGTCGCGCGCTCGGTGTGGGACGGTCGATCGTAAGGCCAATCCCCCTGCCATCGTGATTTCAGGCGTGATCTGTCAAATTTTCCGACGCTGATAAATTTCTCGACGCTACCTATCGCGTTGCGATTCGTGCGCCAGGTTGCACACGCGCCAATAGCATTACTGTTACGATTCCGCCAATAAGATTCCCCTGCAAATGCAGGGGCGTTGCTGTTAAGAACGAAAACGTCCGCGGGGATTCCGATGGCAGTCAATTGCGCGCTCGTCCGTACCGAGTTCGGCCAGCATTCGAAATTTTCCTTGGGCCTGCGGAGAAATACACGCTATCGGCGCACGCGATGCGCTTCATTGTTCGCTTGGCTGCTGGCGCTCGTAGCCGCGCAGACTGCGCTCGCCGACAACGGCGTTGGCGCCTGGATCTCTCCCGTCGACAACAACTGGCCGCTCATACCGATTCACGCGGCGCTGACGCCCGATGGCCGTGTCTTGACCTACGGCACGGACGGCACCGGCAAGCAAACCGGTTTTTTCATCTATGACGTGTGGGATCCGTCGCAGGGACTCGGTGGCGGACATTTCACGCTGAACAATCTCACGCAGACCGACATCTTCTGCAGCTCGCAGGTCATCCTGCCGACGAACGGCAATATCGTTATCGCTGGCGGGGACAACTGGACCGGCAGCGCCACCACCAACACCGGCAACAACAACAGCAACGTATTCAGCTACGGGGGCAATACGCTTACGCGCGGCAACAACATGAATCGCGCGCGCTGGTATTCCTCGTCGACGGCGCTCCTGAACGGTGAGATCTACACGCAG
>JBGPLJ010000365.1:0-3566 GCA_041486385.1 Steroidobacteraceae bacterium | reverse complement strand
CTTGATCGTGCTGCTCATCGACGAGCGGCCGGAAGAAGTCACGGAAATGATCCGCACGGTGAAGGGCGAGGTCGTCTCGAGCACGTTTGACGAACCCGCGAGCCGCCACGTCCAGGTCGCCGAAATGGTGATCGAGAAGGCGAAGCGCCTCGTCGAGCACAAGCGCGACGTCGTGATTCTGCTCGATTCGATCACGCGTCTCGCGCGCGCCTACAACACCGTGGTGCCGTCGTCCGGCAAGGTGCTGACGGGCGGCGTCGATGCGAATGCATTGCAGCGGCCGAAGCGCTTCTTCGGCGCGGCGCGCAACATCGAAGAGGGCGGCAGTCTCACGATTCTCGCGACGGCCCTCATCGACACGGGCTCGAAGATGGACGACGTCATCTACGAGGAATTCAAGGGCACGGGCAATTCCGAAATGCACCTCGACCGGCGCATCTCGGAAAAGCGCATCTTCCCCGCGTTCAACATCAACCGTTCGGGCACCCGCAAGGAAGAGCTCATTACGGATAAAGACGAACTCGCGAAGATGTGGATCCTGCGCCGGCTGCTGCATCCGATGGACGAGCTCGCCGCCATCGAGTTCCTGCTCGACAAGATGAAGGACGTCAAGACCAACTCCGAGTTCTTCGAGTCGATGAAACGCTGATTGGAGCCGGCAGCCGCTCTTTGCTGACACCCCGGGTCATTGAGCAGGCGGTCAGCCACCTGCGGGCCGCGGATCCTGTGCTCGATGAGCTCATCGACCGCGTGGGCGCGTGCCGCTTCAGCGTCGCCCGGCGTCTGTCGCCCTTTCAGTCGCTCGTCAACGCCGTGGCTCACCAGCAGCTGCATGGCGCTGCTGCGCGGGCGATCCTTAAGCGCTTCCTCGCGCTCTATCCCGAGAGCGATTTTCCGTCCGCTGCCGAAGTTGCCGCGACTGCCGACCGGCAGCTGCGTGCCGTCGGTTTTTCGCGCGGCAAGATCCGCTGCATTCGCGACTTGACCGCAAAGACCCTGGAGGGCGTGGTGCCCGAGCGGCGCGTGATTCGGCGGCTCGACGACGAAACGGTGGTGCGGCGGCTGACGGCCGTACATGGTGTTGGTCGCTGGACGGTCGAGATGCTCCTGATGTCGACGCTCGGCAGGCCCGACGTGCTGCCCGTCGACGACTATGGAATTCGCGCGGGATATCGCATCGCCTACGGAATGAAATCGATGCCGAAGCCGGTCACCGTGCGCCGGCGCGGTGAGCGCTGGCGCCCCTACCGCACAATCGCAAGCTGGTATCTCTGGCGCGCGACCGAATTGCCCTAGCGGGAAAAGGGGTCAGATCTATTTCCCCCGGCCGGTGCCGGTGTCAGGATCCGGGGTTATTAGGGCGTCCGGCGGGGAGCAGTTCCTCGGCGCTCATGAGAAAACGTGCAGAGGAAAAAAAGGAACGCTGCCTCGTCTGCCTGCGCGGCGCTGAGCGTCGCACTCGCGCATTGGGGAGTTCCCTTTTTTCCTCGCAAACCTTGCGGGACCGGGCGAGCCGACAGCGTCCAGTCACCGCTCAATCCCCGCCCCCTCAGCCCGCCTAATCACTCCGGACGACTGCATCGGCACGGGCCGGTGGAAAATAAATCCAACCCCTTTTTTTAGCGCGGGCGCTCGCGGTTGATCGCGCGGTCGCCGATATCGTGGCGGTAGTGCGCGCCGCGCCACTTGATGCAGTCGACGAGCTGATAGGCGGAGTGTTTTGCCTCGGTGACGCCCGTGCCAAGGCCCACGGCGCAGAGGACTCGGCCACCGGCGGTGACGATGCGGTCGTTCTGAAGCTTCGTGCCGGCATGAAATACTTTGCCGGGCAGCGTTGCGGCGCGCTCGAGGCCCTCGATCGCATCGCCCTGGCTGTAGCTGTCGGGATAGCCACCCGCAGCCATCACGACGCCGAGCGCCGCGCGCGGATCCCATTCGATCCTGGCCTGATCGAGTCTGCCGTCGAGAGCGAGCTCACAGAGTTCGGTGAGGTCGGAAAGCAGGCGGGCAATGATCGGCTGCGTTTCCGGATCGCCGCAGCGGCAATTGAATTCGAGCACGTTCGGCGTGCCATCGGCCGCAATCATGAGACCGGCGTACAGGAAGCCCGTGTACGGCAGGCCTTCGCCCTCGAGTCCGCGCAATGTGGGTTCGATGACTTCACGCATCGCGCGCGCGTGGATCGCAGCTGTGACCACGGGTGCCGGTGAATAAGCACCCATGCCGCCCGTGTTCGGGCCCAGATCGCCGTCGTCACGGCGCTTGTGATCCTGCGAGCTCGCGAGTGGCACGACCTTGCCGCCGCCCGCCATCACGATGAAGCTCGCTTCCTCGCCCTGCAGGAATTCCTCGACCACCACCTGCTGACCCGCCGTGCCGAAGCGGCCGGCGAACATCGCGTCGATGGCCGTCAATGCTTCATTTACCGTCGCGGCAATCACCACGCCCTTGCCGGCCGCCAGTCCGCTCGCCTTCACGACAATCGGAGTCGGGTGATTGCGCACGTAGTTGCGGTCGAAATTCGCCGCAGTGAAGGTGCGGGAGCGCGCGGTGGGAATGCGATGGCGTTCGAGAAACGCCTTGGCGAAAGCCTTGGAGCCTTCGAGCTGCGCGGCGGCACGCGACGGGCCGAAGCAGCGCAGGCCCTGGCCGGAGAATGCATCGACGACCCCGAGAACGAGCGGCGCTTCAGGTCCGACGATGGTGAGGTCGATTCCTTCCCGCTGCGCGAACGCGAGGAGTGCGGCAACATCGTCGGCCGCGATCGCGACATTGGTGGTCTTCGGTTCGAGCGCCGTTCCGGCATTGCCCGGCGCGACGAAAACCTGGGTGACGCGTGCCACCGCAGCCGCATTCCAGGCAAACGCATGCTCCCGGCCGCCGCCACCGATGATCAGCACTTTCATTCAAGTCACCGTGGGCTTCAATGGCGGAAGTGGCGCACGCCCGTGAATATCATCGCCATGCCGTGCTCGTTCGCAGCGGCGATTACCTCGTCGTCGCGCTTGGAGCCACCCGGCTGTATCACGGCGGCGATGCCCTGTTCCGCCGACACGTCGACGCCGTCGCGGAATGGAAAGAAAGCGTCCGACGCGGCGACCGCGCCAGCCACCTTCAGGCCCGCATCGGTCGCCTTCATCGCCGCAATCCGGCTCGAGACGACGCGACTCATCTGGCCGGCGCCAATGCCGATCGTTGCGCCGTCGCGGGCAAAAACAATCGCGTTCGATTTCACGAAGTGCGCAACGCGCCAGGCAAATATCAGGTCGCGCAGCTCCGCGGCCGTGGGCGAGCGCTTCGTGACGACGCGAAATTCTGCGGCCGACTCGTAACCGAGGTCCGCGGTCTGTGCCAGGAGTCCTCCATTGATGGAGCGGTACTCGACGCGCTGTGCCTGGGTCTCACCGAGCTCACCCGTCACGAGCAAACGCAGGTTGTCTTTTCCTTTGAGCACCTGCTGCACCTCCGGCGCGACGGTCGGCGCGACGATCACCTCGACGAACTGGCGCTCGACGATCGCAGCGGCGGTCGCCGCATCGAGCCGGCGATTGAATGCGATGATCCCG
>JBGPLJ010000364.1:0-3571 GCA_041486385.1 Steroidobacteraceae bacterium | reverse complement strand
TCTACGTCGTCTGGCAGGATTCGCGTTTTTCCGGCGGTGCGCGCGACGGCATCGCGCTGTCGCGTTCGACCGATGGAGGTTTGACATGGACAACGCCAGCACGCGTGAACTCGCAGGTCAATGCTGCAGCATTTACGCCGACGGTGCACGTGCGCGACGATGGGGTGATCGGTGTCAGCTACTATGACTTTCGCAACAACACGAGTGACTCCGCGACTCTGCTCACGGATTACTGGCTCGCGACCTCCGTCGATGGCGTGACCTTTACCGAATCGCACGTAAGCGGGCCGTTCGATCTCGATCGGGCGCCGAATGCCGATGGCCTCTTCCTCGGCGACTATGAGGCGCTCGTCAGCGTCGGCGCCGAGTTCCGGCCATTCTTCGTGCGGACGACGGCGGCAGGCACAGGCAATCCTACGGACGTGTACATGGCATTCGGTCCGGCCCCCTGACGCGCGACAACGGGAGCGCGAATCGGCATTATGCGAACGGGACACGCGAGGGGAGGGGACCTGTGCCCGTCATTACCAGCATTGCCGATCTACGCGCGCTCGCGCGTAAGCGCGTGCCGCGCGCCATCTTCGACTACGCCGATCGTGGCTCCTACGACGAGGTCACTTTGCGGCGCAATCGCGCGGACTACGAGGCGCTTCAGTTCCGCCAGCGCGTAGGGGTCGATGTTTCCACTCAATCTCTGGCAACGACGTTCGTTGGTCAACCCGTCACCATGCCGCTCGGCATAGCGCCCACCGGACTCGCCGGGCTCTTCTATCGAAACGGCGAGATCGAGGGCGCGCGCGCCGCGCAGGCGTTTGGCGTGCCGTTCTGTCTGAGCACGGTGTCGATCTGCTCGATCGAAGACGTGCACGCTGCGGTCGACAAACCCTTCTGGTTTCAGCTCTATCTGATGCGCGATCGCGCGTTCAACGAGGGCTTGATCGGCCGCGCGCAAGCCGCGAATTGCTCGGCGCTCGTCCTGACCCTCGATCTGCAGATGCAGGGCGTGCGTCGACAGGACCTCAAGAACGGGCTCAGCGTTCCGCCGCGACTGACGTTACGCAATGCGATCGAGATCGCAATGAAGCCGCGCTGGGCGCTCGGCGTTCTGTGCGGTAAACGTCGTACGTTCGGCAATCTCGAAGGACGCATACGCGGAGCGACCGGGCTCGCCACGCTTTCGGAGTGGGTCGCGAAGCAGTTCGATCCGACCGTGAGCTGGAAGGACGTCGACTGGGTGCGCAAGCTGTGGCCCGGCAAGCTGATTCTGAAGGGCGTGCTCGATCCCGAAGACGCGAAGATCGCGAGCACGACCGGCGCCGACGCCATCGTCGTGTCGAACCACGGCGGTCGTCAGCTCGATGGCGCGCCCTCTACGATCTCGGCGCTGCCAGGCGTCGTGGACGCCGTGAATGGACGTTGTGAAGTGCTGCTGGATGGCGGCGTGCAGTGCGGCCAGGATTTGCTCAAGGCACTGGCGCTCGGCGCGCGCGGCTGCCTCATCGGCAAGTCGTTTCTCTATGGGCTTGCGGCCGGCGGACGCGCGGGCGTGACGACCGCGCTCGATCTCATTCGCAAGGAACTGGCGGTTACCGTCGGCCTCGCCGGCCTCTCCGATATTCGGGCCGTCGATCGCTCGATCCTGTACGAGGCTCCGGCCCCTTTTATCGGCTGCGGGTGAGATAGGCGGTCAACGCCGCAAGATCCGCATCGCTCACTTCGGTCTTGCGAAATGGCGCCATGATGGAAACGCCGTGACGGACGTAGAGCTTGATGAAATCCGCACTCAGATCGGTTCGCTCTTCGAGCGGCGCGGGCTTCGCGCCCTTGTAAAGCGCCGCGAGGGCAATCGTACCGGGCTTGCCGGGCCCCGGTCCGTGGCACGGCGCGCACCACTTCTGAAATACCTCGTGGCCGCGCTCGACTTGAGCCGCGTCGTCAGCGAGGGCGCCATGGGCCGCACAGAATCCCAGCAGCAGCGCTGTCACGGTCCGCGGTTGAATCTTCATTTGCGGGCACCTCGAAGGTTTTTCGGCCAGATGCCGTAGCGGCCGGGAGAGATTATGCCGTTCGGATCGACGGCGTCTTTCAGCGTCTCGTGAAAACGCAGCAACGCATGATTGTTGAACGAATACGTGCTCATGATCAGGTCCTGGTAGGCGGGCGCCGTGCGGTACTCCCCAAAGCCGTGTGCCGCGGCGATCTCGACCAGGTGCTTGAAAGCCGCGCGCGTCGCCTTGTTCTTCTCGACGTCGTGGGTCACGGGGAAACCGAATAGAAAGAGAAAGGAGCGCTCCCAGAAGCAAAACGGGATCGAGAAGGGCGGTACGGGCAAACCAAAATCCCGGCCCGCCGCTGCGAAGATGCGATTGGCCTCGAACACCGCTTCGCCATTGCGCGGGATGATTGGCGAGAACCACTGGTGGCCGTCGCCCGGCGTCGGATTGTTCGCGTTGCGGGCGCCCATCGAAAAGATCGTGAGACTCGGTATGCCGAACTCGACCTTGTGCACCTTCTCCTTCTGTTCCGTGGTCAGCGGCAGCTTGATCAGCTCGCCGTCGGCGAATCTCGCCCCGGGGATCGCGGCAAACTTCTCCTTCGCATATTCCCACTGCGCGACGATCGCTTTCGCCGGACCGTAGAATTTGAGCGTGACGCTCCACGCAGCGCGACCCTTGCTGGCCGCGTAGGCGTCCAGATCGGCCGTCTTGCCCTCGATCGCTTGATTGATCAGGGCGATGAGTTCAGGTGCCGCCGGTGGCGCATCGTACGGTGCGGGGAGTCCCATGGCTGGACTCGCGAGGTCACTCATGCCGTTGCAGACGCGGCTGTTCTCGAGGAGGTTGAGCACTTCGATGAGCGCAATGAGATCGTTGTGCCGCGGCACGAGCACGCTGCCCGTGAAATAAGCATCCGGCTGTGGCATCAGCCAGAAACCCATCTTGGTGACGATACCGAAGTTCGACTGCGAAAAGATGCCGTCGATCGCCGGTCCGAATCCCGTCTTGTACTGCTGCCAGGCCTTCGAGCCCGGCATCGCGCCCATGCCCGTGCGCAGCAGTTCACCATTCGCCAGCACGATTTCCATGCCGCAATGCGCGTCGAAGTGGTTGCGAAACTGATGCGTCGTGTAGCCGCCGCCGCGATCGAGCGAGTTGCCCATGGGGCTGCCCCAGCCGGGATCGGGCACGTCGAGCCAGACCTTAAGTCCCCGCTCTTCAATGTGGCGGTAGAGATCGAAGTAGCTGACGCCCGGCTCGACCAGCGCGTACGCGTTGTTCTCGTTCACTTCGAGCACGCGATTCATGCGCTTGAGGTCCAGCACGATGTTGCCGGTTGCATTCGGCGCGCAACCGCCGTAGCCAAGATTGCGGCCCGTCGAAATCGGATAGAGTGGAATCTTGTAGTGATTGGCGATGCGAACGACCTTCTGTACCTGCTCGACATTCTCCGGCGCCAGTGCGGCCGCCGCCTTGCGCTCTTCGGGTTCACCCCAGAACGGGGAGTACGCGTCCCGGTAGAGATCGACATCTTCATCGCTCGTGAAGACCCACTCTTTACCGAGCGCCGCTTC
>JBGPLJ010000363.1:0-3585 GCA_041486385.1 Steroidobacteraceae bacterium | reverse complement strand
GCAGCCGACGGTGCCCGCAGCGCGGTGCGCACGCAGCTTGGCTTGCGCCTGAAGGGCGATGCTTACGAAGGCACCTACGTCATCGCCGATGTCCAAATGCGATCGGACTATCCGACCGAGCGGCGCGCGTTCTTTGATTCGCCGGGCAATCCGGGGTCGACGGTGCTCATCCACCGGCAGCCGGACGACATCTGGCGCATTGACTATCAATTGGCGGCCGGCGAATCGGAGGCGGAGGCGCTCAGCGAAGCGAACGTCACACGCCGGGTGAGCGCGATTCTCGCGATGATCGGCGAGCAGGCGCCCTGGGAGCTCGAGTGGTGGAGTCTTTACAAGGCTTACACGCTTGCGCTCGACGATTACCGGCACGGAGCTGTGCTCTTTGTCGGCGATGCCGCGCATCTCGTGCCGATTTTCGGCGTGCGCGGCCTCAATTCGGGCCTCGCCGATGCCATGAATGCCGCCTGGAAGCTCGCGTACGTGATCCGCGGCTGGGCGCCGGCAAACCTGCTCGCGAGTTATTCGAGCGAGCGCCGCGGGGCAACGATGGAAGTATTCGAGCTGGCGGCGAAGAGCACCCAATTCATGACACCGCCGACGCGGGGCTTCACACTGATGCGCGATGCGGCGCTCGCGCTCGCCGTGCACGATGATGCGACGCGGCCACTCATCAATCCGCGCCAGTCACAGCCCTATACCTACGCCGCGAGTCCACTCACCGGATTTGCCGCCCGGGACCGCGAATTCTCCGCCGGGCCCTGCGCGGGGGCAGCTATTGTCAACCGGCTGCTCGGCGCAGGCCGGTTCCTGCTGGACGTGCTCGGACCCGGCTTCAGTGGGATGTATTTCTCAAAAAATGGTCACGTTCCGGCGCAAGTTCGCGCACTTTGTGACGATCTAGGCGTTGGCGATGAGCCTTTTGCGCTTATCGTTATCGGCGATACGGCGACTTTCACGGCCTATGGCGCGGACGAGGGCACGTTCTATCTGGTGCGTCCCGACCGGCATATCGCCGCCCGCTGGCGGCAGATAGAGGTCGACGAAGTACGCAGGGCGCTCCAACAATCCCTGGGTGAGACCGAGCGATGAAACGCCAACTACCGGAATCCGATCTTGAAAAAGCCTTTGAATTGATTGCCACGGCCATCGATCGGGTCGGCCGCGATCATGAATCGATGTTCCTGGCAAAGCTCGCGCTCGCGCTCGCGACGCAATTGCGCTCGGTCGACGCCATCACCGCCGCGATCAGCTCGGCGGAGCGGGACGTGCGGCGCTAGCGGCGTCTTCAGCCAGACACGGCAGCTTCGATCCGCGTGAGTGTTTCATCGATGTCCTGATCCGTCGTGCGCGGATTGATGGTGCACATGCGCAGCACCGTTTCACCCTTGAGTCGGGTGGTGCTCAGCATGGCGAAGCCCGATTCGCGCAGCTGATTGCAGATTCCCAGCAGCGCCTCCGAGTCTTGACCCCTGGCGCGAAAGGTCACAATGCCGAGATGCGCCGCGGTCACTAGCTGCAGGACTGCGCTGCGCTTCACCCGCTGCTCGACGTATTCGGCTAGCTCGATGCCACGCGCGATTGCGGAGCGAAATGCGTCGACGCCAAAGACCTGCAGCGACATCCAGAGTTTAAGTGCTCGAGCGGCTCGCGTGAGCTGCATACCCTCTTCCAGATAGCTCCTGCCGGCGCCGAGATTGTCGAAATAATCCGCATGCATGGAGAAGTGCTTCGGCAGGAGAGCACCATCGCGCACGAGCACGCAGCCGATTTCGAGCGGCTGAAACAGCCACTTGTGCGGATCGAGCGCGAGCGAGTCGGCATGGCTGATCTGCCGCTTCAGCCACTCGACCTGCAGGGCCGCGGACGCGCCATAGGCACCGTCGACATGCAGCCATAGATTCTCCACTCCGCTGAGCGCCGCGAGTTCCTCGATGGGATCCACGGCCGCCGTGCTCGTCGTGCCTGCGTTGGCAACGACACAGAACGGCTGCAACCCCTGCGAACGATCAACCGCAATGCTGGCCCGGACAGCGTCGATCGGCAGACGGAACCGATCATCGGATGTCAGCACGCGCACGTTGGCCGCGGGGATGCCGAGAATGCGAAACGCGCGCACGACCGAGGCGTGCGTTTGATCGGAGCAGTACGCCGTTCCCTTCTCGAGCGGCCCGCGCAGCTTCTCCTCGCGCGCAATCATCAGCGCCGTGAGACTGGCGTGCGATCCTCCGCTCACGAAATGCCCACCCGCGCTGGCAGGCAGACCGCAGGCATCGCAGAGCCAGCGGATCGTATTGGTTTCAAGCTGCGCGGGAGCCGAACCTCCGATCCAGGAGCCGGCGAAGAAGTTGCAGCCGGCCGCGAGCGCGTCGGCAACCACGCTGACAAAATTGTTGGGGCCCGGCACGAAGGCGAAAAATCGCGGGTGATCGATCCGCAGCGTGTGGGGCACGAAGACTTCGATCACCTGCCTCCAGACCTCATCGACCGGCCGGCCGGCCGCGGAAAAGTCCGCCGCGAGACTGCGCTCGAGCGTCACCCGTTCGCCCATCTTGCCGACCGGCGACGTCGCTGCGCTCCGCTGCCAATCGACGATGAAGTTGATGAGACGCTCGCCGAGCGCGCGCATTTCACGCTCGCTCAGCATGAGAGACGCAGAGGCACGAGACTGGGTTGTCATGTCAATTATCGACCTTGAAAGGCGGAACCTCGAGAGACGCCGAAGCCGTTGCGGCTGCGAAGTATTGCCGTGCTGCCGCGCGTTCGGCAACAATGCCTGCAAAGGGAGCGTCAACCATGAACCTTACCGCCATCCGCAGCGCCACGCTGATGTCGTGCGTGCTGGCCGCCGCCGCACACGCTGCCGACATGACCATCCATCTCGACGCGCGCGACGTCGCACGCAAACGTATTCACACGACCCTGGAACTCGCGGTGAAGCCCGGCCCGGTGACGCTGGCCTTCCCGCAATGGATGCCGGGCGAGCACGGTCCGACCGGGCCGCTCGAATCGATGATCGGTCTGACGATCCAGGCGGACGGCAAGGCACTCTCCTGGCAGCGCGATCCGCTCGACATGTACGCGATCACCCTCACTGTGCCGCGCGGCGCGACGCATCTTAAGATCGCGCTGGAGTCGGGACTCGCCGTCGGTGGCAGCGGCTTCAGCGCCGCGCCGACGAGCAGCGAGGAACTGGCCGTCCTGCCGTGGAATGAATTCGTGCTCTTCCCGAAAGGCGAGGACGCCGACAAGATTTCGACCCTCGCATCGGTGGTGCCGCCGGCGGACTGGAGCGTCGCGTGTGCGCTCGACATGAATCCTGCCGCGGGCGGTGGCTATACATTCGAGGGCGCCTCGCTCGCGCGCCTGATCGACTCCCCGGTACAGATAGGCCGCTACGCGGTACGCGTCGACCTCACAGGTTCCGAACCGCGCCCGGACATCAAGCACAGCATTTCCATCATGGCGGACAGTGCGGCAGCGGCAGTCCCGCCTGCGCACTTTGCGGAGGGTTACAGCCGGCTGGTCGCCGAAAGCGGCGCCCTTTTCGGCTCGCGCATGTATCGGCACTACACGTGGCTCCTGACG
>JBGPLJ010000362.1:0-3590 GCA_041486385.1 Steroidobacteraceae bacterium | reverse complement strand
TTCTTGCCCGCCGCCGCGGGGGTTGTTTTGTCCGCCCGGGCGCGCCCCCCCGGCGCGGCCCTTCCCCGCGAGCTCCCCCCCCCGCTTCTCGCAATGGCTTGCGGAGAATCCGCGCAATGTGGAGGAGTACGCGCTCTGCGAACTCACCTGGAGCCTTAGCGCGGCGGCGGCCGAAGGGCTGCAAAGCGATATGCGCGCTCGACCCTGGCATCGGAATCGCGCCGTTGCGGGCGCGGCTGCTGCGGCGTTCGTGGTTGTTGTTGCACTCGCCGCGTTCTGGGCGATGCCACCCTCGCTGATGGCCTTTAGCACCCGACCGGGCGAGCAGCAAACGATTGCGCTCGCGGACGGCACGCAACTGACGATGAATACGCGATCGAACATCGAAGTACACCTGAGCCGATCGAAGCGCGAAGTGCGTATCCTCGACGGCGAGGTCTTCTTTGCCGTCGCCAAGGATCCGACCCGGCCCTTCCTCGTCGAGACGGCATTGGGAACCGCGCGTGCGGTCGGTACGCGCTTCAACGTGCTCGCCGATTCGGCGCATGTGGAAGTCGCGACTGAGGAAGGCAAAGTCTGGGTGTCGACATCGAGCGACGCCACCGCTGGCGTCATGGCGACCGCCGGCCTGCGGGCGACACTCGTACGGGGTGGCTCGGGTCCGGTCCTGGACAAGGCGGACCTCAGCCGTGTCGAGAACTGGCGTGCGCGGCGGCTCGAATTCGACAATGTGCCGCTCGATGCGGCACTGAAGGAGTTCAGTCGCTACACCGACATTCCAATCCGGCCCGCGACACAAGAGATTGGTCAGATCCCGGTTTCAGCCGTCTTGAATGTCGGCGACATGAACGCGCTTCGAGCGACGCTGAAGGGAGCGTTTGGATTGAGTTTGATTGCGAATGCCAAGGAGTGGCTGGTGGTTGCGTCCAACTGAACGAGATTGATCGCTCTTCCTGGGTGGAATGATTCCAGGTCCTTCAGACGATTCTGCTGACAACCCGCTCGCGCGTGATGTCCTTGATGCTCGGCGTTCCCGCCTGCCGCATGATCTGGCGCAACTCGCGCGTGTAGATGTCGAGCACCGCTTCCACGCCCTGTTGACCGCCGGCCGCGAGACCCCAGGCCTGCGGCCTTCCGATGCCGACCGCCGTAGCGCCCAGTGCCAGGGCCTTGAATACATCAGTGCCGCGGCGCAGGCCGCCATCGAAAAGCACCGGTATGCGGCCGGCCACTGCGGCACTCACCTCGGGGAGGCACTCGATCGACGAGCGCAGCGTGTCTTCGTTGCGGCCGCCATGGTTGGAAACGACGACGCCGTCCGCGCCGTGACTCACGCAGAGCGCGGCGTCCTCGCCTGTCACGATTCCTTTGACGAGGAGCTTCACCGACACGAGATCCCGCAGGCGCTTCAGGTAGTCCCAGGTCAGGTTCGACGGCGTAAGCTCCCGAACTTTGGAAATGTCGAGACCTGCGTACATCGGCGACCTCTTGACGGTGTTATGTTCGCCGTCGACGTGGCACGCCGTGCAGACGCGCGTGTCGCTGCGCATCGCGCGAATCAGTGTCTCGTTGTTCCGACCGTCCATCGTATCGACCGTGAGCACGATCGCGGGACAGCCGGCACGCTCCGCCCGCTTCACGACGCCCTGTGTCACGTTCCAGTCATCCGTTGCGTAGAGCTGCATCCACACGGGCGCGCCGCGTGCGCGGATCACGTCCTCGGCCGACGTCGAGCCCGCGTTCGAGAGCATCATCAGCGCTGAACGCGAAGCCGCGGCGCGCGCCGTCGCGAGTTCTCCTTCCGGATGAAAGGCGCGCTGGCTGCCAACGGCGGAGAGGTAAACGGGCGTCGGATATTTCACGCCGAGCAGATTCACGGACATATCGACCTTGCTGACATCGACAAAGCGGCGCGAGCGAATCTCGATGTGCCCGAAAGCCTCGTGATTCCTGACAACCGTGAAATCGTCGTCGGCGCCTGTCGCAATGTACGCGTAGTGCGCGGGTGGCAATGCCGCGCGAGCCAATGCCTCGAAGTCCATCACGTTCAGCGCTTGATCGATCGCACCGCTGGCCGCAGCGCCCTCGGACCAGGACCATCGCGGCACGATTGCGAGCGCCGTCAGCGCGGAGAGTCGCGCGAGCAGTCGGCGGCGGCCGGTGAGAACCGCGTCTGATGAGGACATTGGTTAGCTCCCTCGGACTTGTTGTTATGCCCGTCAGTGTAACCGAGCGCGGTGGCCCGTGTGCTAGGGTTGCAGCGATTCACAACGGCCGTGCAGGAAGCGAGTGAACGATCCTCACAATCTGCAGCGCTTTGTCGATGCTCAGCATCGTGTCTTCGAGCAGGTCTGTTCGGAGCTGCGCGACGGGCGTAAGCGCAGCCATTGGATGTGGTTCATCCTTCCACAGATTGAAGGTCTCGGTCACAGCCACATGGCAACGACGTACGCGATCGCTTCGCGCGCGGAGGCGGCCGCCTATCTCGAGCACCCGGTGCTTGGGCCGCGCTTGCGGGAATGCACCCGGCTCGTGAATCTCATCGAGAATCGTTCGATCGAGGACATCCTCGGCTATCCCGACGATCTCAAATTCCGCTCATCGATGTCGCTGTTTGCCCACGCGTCGGCGGACAATCAAGTATTCCTCGACGCGCTTGCGAAATACTTCAACGGCGAGTTTGATAGCTCGACACTCGAGCGGCTGCACTGACCTCTCGTGCGACTACGCTTGCCTGATCCAGACGGAGGCCAACACCATGCGTCGGATGATTTCACTCGCGAGCATTGCGCTCGCACTCCTTTCTATGTGGGCGTCCGCCACGGGCGCCGCCGCCGCGCCGGAGCAGCGTTTTACCGTCTGCTACGTGCTGGGTGCGCAGGTCGAGCCCGCTGTCAGGACCGATCGCGGTTCTCATCAGCCAATCTATGTCACAGGCGCGGTGCCCACCGCGCTGACACAGGATGATCGGGATGTGGGGGAGGCCTTTGCCCGATTTATCGAGAGGACCAAGTCCTTGCCCGCGGGCATGCACCTGACCCCCCGATGCTGGACCGGGCACTCGCCGGCCGAGGCACTGAAGCTCATCAAGCAACCTGACTCGATTGTCACCCCCAACACAGGGTTCGGTTTGGACTGCACGCCCGGTGAGTGCGTCATGACGAATTGGACCAGCATGCCGGCAAGCTCCGCAGCGGTCGCAAACACGCCGCCACCCGCGGAGAAACCTTGCGGCGCGTACGGGTGGAAGGACCCGAAGAAGAATTGCGGGAATGGCGCGCCGCCTGCTCCAACGAGCCAACCGGTGGCCGTCGCTCCCGTGGCTCCACCCCATCCAGCAACACCGGCGCGCACGGCCGCGATGCCCAATGCTGCTGCTCAGCCGGCGCACGCGGTCGTCCCCGTGCAGCAAGCCAAACCTGCAATTGCTCCTGTGCCGCAGACTCCCTACGCGTTCTGCTGGGGAGGGCTATCCGGGCCGACCGAAATCGCGTATTTCGGCGCACCGTTTGCAGCACCCGTCAAGAACGTCCCGGTGTGGTCCGCCGCGTATAAAAGAGTGCTGCACGAGAAGTACCAGTTTGCTGGTG
>JBGPLJ010000361.1:0-3645 GCA_041486385.1 Steroidobacteraceae bacterium | reverse complement strand
GTACGATCGCGGGGATGGCCGCTATCGGGAAGGCTACAGCCAATCCCGCGATCATGATGCTGTTCAGCAGAAGAATGTTCCCGATGTTCCAGATGAATCCGCCCGCTATGGCCAGCAACGCTTCGCGATGCCCCGCCTGCAGCAAAGCACCAAAGAAGCCGGACTCGCCCGTTCCTGCCGGGCCCAGAGTCACGCCGTAAATCACCGCCGTGATGATGAAACCGAGGCTGTAGTCAAAATAAAAGTACTCGAGTCTCCACTTGGGCAGTTTCTTGAGGAGGTTAGGCCACGAACCCCAGCACACCATGGAGGTGAGCATCAGAATCAGTGCCGCGCGATAGGTTTCTGGGACGTACACGCTGACCTCCTGCGTCTTCAAATCGACTTTGTGGATTTGACCCGCTTCAGTGTACCGGTTGTCATCGCAGTCTAAGCTGCTTGCCGGGTGAGTTGCCTCCTTTCGAAATTGACGTAGGATCCCGTCGATGAAACTCATCCAGCTTCGCCACCTGACGGCCGTCGTGGAGGCGGGCAGCGTGCGGCGGGCAGCCAAGGTCCTGTTCCTGTCGCAGTCATCCGTCACGAAGAGCATCCACCAGCTCGAGAAGTCGCTCGGCGTCGAGCTTCTGCACCGCCACGCGCATGGGGTAAGCCCTACAGCCGCCGGCCGCGCGCTGATCGCACGCGCTAAGATCATCGAGACGGAGCTGCGGGAGGCCCGCAATGACATCGACACGATTCAGGGCGCGAAGGGCGGGGAGATTCGGGTCGGCGTCTCGCCAGCGGTCGCGATGTCGCTGCTTCCGCAAGCGATTCTGAATTTCAAGCGGACACGGCCCAAGGTCCGCTTCCATATCCAGGAAGGCGTGTATCCGGACGTGCTCGCGGGAGTCCGGACCGGCGAGCTCGATTTCGTGGTCTGCCTCGTGCCGGCGCAGCCCCGCGAGGAGGAGCTGACGCATGAGCTGCTGCTGCGCGATCGCCTGACGCCCGCGGTGCGCGCAAAACACCCGCTCGCGCGCAGCCGGCAGAAGCTGGCCAACCTGTTGAAGGCGGACTGGGTGATCTATCGGCGCGGGCGCACCGGGCGCGACGTATTCGAGAGCATGTTCAGCGAGGCGGGGCTCGAGCCTCCGGCCGGCACAATCGAATGCGCGTCATTTGCCTGCGTGCTCATGCTCGCCGAGCGCGGCGACTATGTCACGATGGTGCCGAGGCAGCTCTTCTCCTCGAACAATCCGCTACGCCTCGGTCTCGTCCCGCTCACGATCGATTCGCCCATGCCCTCGTGGAATGTTGCGGTGTACTACCGCTCCCGGCACGAGCTTTCACCCGTGTGCCGCAAGTTTCTTGAGGAGCTCGAGAGCACGGCGAGCGCGATTGCGGCGCCGCGCCAGCCGGCGCGCGCCTGAGTGTCGGGGCCGATCGCCAAAAACGATCGCTCACCGCACTATCAGAATCACACGGCGATCGCCGCCCTCCCTAGAATCGGAACGTGGGAGGGTGCAAGCGGGCCGCCCTTCGATTGGCCCGCAGCGAGTGTACGGATATGGGTCTGGCCGAGATCAAGTTCGCGACGGTCCTGTTCGGACTCTCCAAGGTCTTGCCCTTGATGGCAAGGCGCCACCCGCACTTCGCGCGCCGGGTTGCGGAAAAGAACCTCACCGCGCTGATGCGCACCAAGGACGACGCGGTTGCGCGCTGGTTCACTTTCGAGAATGGCCGCGTGCGCTCGCGCCGAGGTCCGCACGCAACACCCGACGTCACCGTGACGATCGCGAGCGCCGAGCTCGCGCTGAAGCTCTTCACCCTGCACCCCGACCAGCTCGAGCGCGTCGAGGCGATGAAGAACTTCCAGATGCAGGCCGAGGGACCCGACGCGCTGGTGGTCTGGTTCACGCAGACGCTCAGCATGATCCCGACGCTCGGCTGGAAATTTGGCACCGAGGTCGGCGGCGGAATCACGCGCTACGTCACCAACACCAACGGCGGACCGATGTTCGTGTACGTCAAGGATGGCCGGATCCTGCGCATCACGCCGATCGAGTTCGACGACAGCGACGCACCGACCTGGTCGATCGAGGCGCGCGGCAAGCGCTGGGTGCCGCCACGGCAGACGACGCTGGCACCCCACTCCATGTGCTCGAAGTCGACGATCTACGCGCCCAACCGTCTCTTGTACCCGATGAAGCGCGTGGACTTCGACCCGCACGGCGAGCGTAACTGCAACAACCGCGGCATCTCCGGTTACGAACGCATCAGCTGGGACGAGGCACTCGACATCGTCGCGGGCGAGATCAAGCGCGTGAAACGCGACTTCGGGCCCGGCGCGATCATGGCTAATCACGGCTCGCACCACACCTGGGGCAATATCGGCTACTACCTCAGCGCCGCTTACCGCTTCTTCAACGCGATCGGCACGACCAAGGTCGTGCACAACCCCGACAGCTGGGAAGGCTGGTACTGGGGAGCGATGCATCATTACGGCTACAGCATGCGCCTGGGGCAGGTCGAGACCTACGGCCTGGTCGAGGATCTGATGAAGGAAGCCGACATGGTCGTGTTCTGGTCCGCCGACCCGGAAACCACCAGCGGCTCCTACGCGGCCTTCGAGGGCACCTCCCGGCGGCAGTGGCTGCGCGAGCTCGGCATCGAGATCGTGCACATCGATCCGTTTTACAACCACACCGCTGCACTGCTCGGGGGCAAGTGGATCGCACCGCGGCCGGCGACGGATGCGGCCATGGCGATGGCGATCGCCTACGTCTGGATCACCGAGGGCCTGTACGACAAGAAGTTCGTCGCCGAGCGCTGCGTCGGCTTCGACGTGTGGCGCGATTACCTGCTCGGCAAGCAGGACGGCGTGCCGAAGACACCCGAATGGCAGGAGCCGGAGACCGGGGTTCCGGCGCGCGAGGTGCGGGCACTGGCCCGGCGCTGGGGCACGCGCAAGACCTATCTCGGCGCAGGCAGCTGGGGCAACGGGCACGGCGGCGCATGCCGGTCCGCCACCGGAATCCAGTGGGCTCGCTCGCTCGCTTGTCTCATGGCGATGCAGGGCATGGGACGTCCGGGGGTCAACTATGGGCTGCTGCAATGGGGCACGCCGATCGATCTCAGCTTCTCGTTCCCCGGCTACTCGGATGGCGGCATGTCCGGTGACATCGAGGGGACGGCGCTCGGCTTGAGTCTGTACCTCAGGATGCCGCAGCTGCCGACGTTCAATCCGCCGACGCAGAAGGTGCCGCGCTTGCGCATTCCGGAGGCGATCCTCGAGGGCCATGCCGAGGGCTATCCGTGGGACGGCAAGACGATCGAAGGCCAGTTCCAGAAGTTCACCTATCCGAAGTCGGGGCACGCGCCGGTTCAGATGTTCTACAAGTACGGCGGCGCGTCGTTCGGCACGATGACCGACACCAACCGCTACGTGAAGGCCTACCGCACGGAGAAGCTCCCGTTCGTCGTCAACCAGTCGATCTGGTTCGAAGGCGAGGCGAAGTTCGCCGACATCCTGCTGCCGGCCTGCAGCTCCTTCGAGCGCTGGGACATCAGCGAATTCGGCGGCACCGGCGGCTACGCGCTGCACGGCCAGACGCAGATGAACCATCGCGTCGTCCTCATGCAGCACAAGTGCATCGAGCCGCT
>JBGPLJ010000360.1:0-3656 GCA_041486385.1 Steroidobacteraceae bacterium | reverse complement strand
GAGTTTGAGCGTTTGGCCGAGACCGGGCTCTTCCCCGACGAAGAACAGTTTTCCAAGTCGCGCGAGCACGGATTCGACGTGGTTGAAGGCCGGCCGCGGACCGGACGCCATGATCGACAAGGTGCCGGCGGCCGCACCCGAGATACCGCCGCTCACCGGCGCATCGAGCGCGTGAATTCCGCGCTCGCGTAACGTGCGCTCGATTGCGATGGCCGCCGCCGGCCCCGACGTGGACAGATCGACGAAGTAACGGATCGCCGTGCCTTCGCGAATCCCGTTCTGGCCGTTGATGACGTTCAACACGATCTGCGGAGTAGGGAGGCTCGCCAAGACGATCTGAGCCGCCGATGCCGCGGCAGCGGGCGAGTTGGCACGCGACGCGCCCGCCGCGAGCAAGGGCCGCACGGCTTCATCGCTTGGGTCGAAGACGGTTAATGCGTAACCGGCACTCAGCAATCGCTGCGCCATCGCGCCGCCCATGCGCCCGACGCCGATGAAGCCGATGGGTTCGTTTGCAAGTGGCTTGTCTACGCTCACGAGTGCTCCGGTCACGCGGCAGGCGGCAGATCGAGGCGCACGATACCGTCGAGTCCTCGCAGCGCGCCTGGATAACGCGCCAGCACCAGCGGGTCGTGACCCGGGATGATGTGTTGGGGCGAGCTCGCCAGGCGCCGCATAGTCCGATGCGCTTCGAAGTACGCAGGAATATTGTCGACGATCGGGAACGGGCGGCCTTGCTCGAGATTCGCGTAGAAGTGCGCGGCGTCGGATCCGAGCACGACCCAGCCGCGTTCGGTCGCAACGCGAACGATCTGCAGGCCCTGCGTATGTCCGCCAACCTTGTGCAGCGTGATCCCGGGCGCGAGTTCTTCGTCGCCGTCATGAAGAACGACCCGACCCGCAAAGAGGCGATGCACCATGGCAGCAACGTCCGCCGCTTCGTAGGTTGCGGCCACCTGGGGATAGCTCATGCAGCGACCCGTGCAGTGGGCGATCTCGGCATCCTGGATGTGATAGCGCGCTCGCGGGAATAAATCGTGGTTACCCGCGTGGTCGTAATGCATGTGCGAAATGATGACGTCTTCGACGGATTCCGGCGCGATGCCGATCGCCTGCAGGCCCGCAGCGACCGGCCGCAGGATTTGCCGGCCACGGCGCCGCGCCACGCCCTCGTCGCAACCGGTATCGAGAATGAAGGTTCGGCCGCCGCCCACAATTGCCCAGACATAGAAATCGAGCGGCATGGGGCCGTCGTGCTCATCGCCCCCCAGAAAATTGAAGCGCGCGGTACGTTCGTGGCGCCCATACCGCACTGCGTAAATAGTGTAGTGGGCTGTCATTGCACTCTCAGACGATTGCCGCGAACCGTGCGCGTGTGGGAGGCTCCCATCGGGAGACGGGCGAAAACGAGGGCTCAATGACAAAAAGCGACATCGTAGTCGTCGGATCGGGACACAACGGCCTGGTAGCGGCTGCCTATCTTGCAGCCGCCGGGAAGCGAGTTCTGGTCTTAGAGCGAAATGCCTGGTTTGGCGGGGGTGTGGTGACCCGGGAGCTGACGGTTCCGGGATTTCGCCACGACCAGCATGCCATGGCACACATCTTTATCCATGCCAACCCGCTCCTGGCAGCCGATGAGCTCAAGCTCAAGAGCAAGTATGGCCTGAAATATGTGTTCCCCGACCCGCCGATGATGTCCGTGTTCGAGGACGGCACGACGCTCGGAATCTACCGGGACCGCGAGCGGACCTGCGCCGAAATCGCCAGGTTCTCACCGAAAGATGCAGCCGCCTTCCGCCGACTCTCCGAGCAGGCGGCCGCCTGGCTGCCGATGATCGCGGCCTCCCTGTACACGGCCCCCATGCCGCTTGGAGCCTCGCTCGCGATGCTCGATCAGAGCCGCGAGGGCCGCGAATTCTGGCGCGCCATGCAGAAGAGCACGCACGACCTCCTGTGCGAGTACTTCGAGCACGACAGAGTGCGGATGCACTTTGCGCGCATTGCCGGTGAGAACCTGGTATCGCCGGACGAGAAGTCGACGGCACTTGGTGTGTTCGTGTTCGTCGGATTCATGGAAGCCTATGGCATCGGCGTGCCGATTGGCGGCAGCGGCAGGCTGACGGATGCGCTCATTGCCTGCATCAAGGATTTCGGGGGCGACGTCGTCGCCAACGTCGACGTCACGCGCGTGCTGACAAAAAATGGACGCGCCACCGGTGTGATGACGAAGGACGGCCGTGAGTACGAAGCGCGCGATGCGGTGATCGGAGCGTTTCATCCCCATCATCTGGGGCGCGTGGTCGAGGGGCTCGACGCTGCCGTCGTGCGGGAAGCCGAAGCAACGCAGATCTCGCCCAACGCCTGTATCACAGTGCACGCGGCACTCAAGGCGCCGCTCCGATTCAAAGCGGGCGAACATGTGCGGGCTGCAATGATTGAACTGCTCCCGAACGAGTACGAAGTACTGCGCCGTTCGTTCGACGATCTGCGCTACGGAGGATTCTCGAAGTACCCGCTCGTCGGCCTCGGCTCACTCACGATGTTCGACCCGTCGCGCGTGCCGCAGGGCAGGGGAACGATGCACGCATGGGACTACGTTCCATACGATCGTGCCGATGGCCGCTCGTGGGATGAGGCGAAGCGCGAGTACGCCGAACGAATGCTCACGCACATGGGCAAATTCATCGAGAACGTCGGGCCGGACAATATCCTTCAGTATCACTGCGACAGCCCGGTCGACATGGAGCGGACCTCAGCGAGCTTCATGCGCGGCGATCTGCACGGTATTGCAACGACGACCTATCAATCCGGATCGCATCGGCCGACGCCGGACCTCGGCCAGTTCACCGTGCCGGGCGTTGAGCGCCTGTATCTCGTCGGACCGTTCCAGCACCCGGGCGGCGGCGTGTTCGGCGCAGGCCGCGCGACCGCCGTGAAGCTCGCGGAGGATCTCAAGATCGACATCTCCAGGATTGCGCATTGACGGGAGTGAGGGCGTGAAGTTCGCGAGCTTCCATGCAGCCGGACGTGATCGATTCGGCGTACTCGCGGGCGATGCGCTCATCGACGTGTCGACGGGCGCGCCGGCCCACACACTGCTGGAGCTGATCGAGGCGGGTGCGCCCGCTGTTGAAAGCGCGCGGCGACTCGCCGAGGCGCGGACCACCGAGCGGTTTTCTCCAGCGGAGGTCGGCTGGCACGCGCCCGTGCGCCGGCCATCGAAGATCTGCTGCCTCGCGCTCAACAACAGCGCGAATTCCGATCGCATCCTGTCGGGACCGAGACATCCCGCCATGTTCATCAAGCCTGCGAGTTCGCTCCTTGGCCACCTGGGCGCCATCGAATGCCGCCCCGCATACGGGCGTGTGCATCCGGAACCCGAACTCGCCGTCATCATCGGCCGGGTCGCGAAAAACATTCCTGCCGCCGCCGCCTACGACTACGTATTCGGCTACACGATTCACAACGACATCACCTCGCCGACGATGCGCACCGAGGATACCTTTCACTATCGGGCCATCCATCCGCAGCCGGGTTCTGCCGACGCCATCGAATACGTCGACACCTGGGTCAGTTACCCAGGGCGCTACAAGTGCAGCGACACGTTCGCCTGCATGGGGCCCGTGGTCGTGACGAAGGACGAAATTCCGGATCCG
>JBGPLJ010000359.1:0-3660 GCA_041486385.1 Steroidobacteraceae bacterium | reverse complement strand
TGGTCCGGTGGCGGCCGCGCTCGTCACGGGCAATACCGTTGTGTTGAAAGGCGCAACCGACACGCCGTGGGCCGGACGGCTCCTCGCGGATTGCATGCATGAGGCGGGAGTGCCGCCGGGCGTGTTCAACTACGTCAATGGCACGGGCAGTGGTGCCGGCGAAGCGCTGATCAGTCATAAGGAGACCGCCGGCGTCACTTTCACGGGTTCGTACGATGTCGGCATGCGCATCAGCCGGCGCATGGCTGCGGGGGCCTGGCCGCGTCCGTGTATCGCGGAGATGGGCGGCAAGAATGCGGTGATCGTGACGGCGGGCGCCGACCTGTCGCGCGCGACCCTTGGCATCATTCGCTCGGCGTTTGGCATGGGCGGGCAGAAGTGCTCGGCACTCTCGCGCATCTATGTGGACGAACGCGTCGCGGACGATCTGAGCCAGCGCCTCGTGAGCGAGATGGGACGCCTCAAGATCGGCGATCCGACGCAGCGTGAGAATTGGCTCGGACCCGTGGTCAATGAGACGGCCTGGCGCAATTACGCGCGCTACAGCGCGGAATTACGCGATGGCGGAGCGCGCATTCTCGCCGGCGGCGCGCAACTCTCCGCAGGCGGCCTGGATGCGGGCTACTACTGCGCGCCGACGCTCGCGGAGGCGCCGCTTACGCACACACTCTGGCAGCACGAAATGTTCGTACCCGTCGCCATGCTGGCACGCGTGGCGAACCGCGACACGGCGATGGCGCTCGCCAATGCCAGTACGCTTGGGCTCACCGCGGGTTTCTACGGCGACCCGTCCGAGGTCAGCTGGTTTTTCGACAACATCGAGGCCGGCGTGACTTACGCGAACCGGCCGCAAGGCGCCACGACCGGCGCCTGGCCAGGCTATCAGCCCTTTGGCGGATGGAAAGGCTCCGGGACCACCGGTAAAGGGATCGCATCCGCTTATTATCTCGCGCTTTATCAGCGTGAACAGTCACAGACCCACGTCGAATGAATGGGGGGAGTTTCCGATGAACGTTCAAGCCAGACCTACGCGGCCGGCATTGCCGGGTCCGAAGGCGCAGGCACTGATCGCGCGCGACGCCAAGGTCGTCTCGCCGAGCTACGTGCGCGACTATCCGTTCGTCATCAGTCATGGCCGCGGCGCGGAAGTCTGGGACGTTGACGGCAACCGCTTCGTCGACTTCGCCTCCGGTATTGCCGTGTGTTCGACCGGCCATTGTCATCCGACTGTCGTCGCGGCAATCCAGGAAGCGGCCAAACATTTTCTGCATATTTCCTGCGACTTCTGGCACGAGGGGCAGGTGCAGCTCGCGGAAACGATGCACGCGCTCGATCCCGTCAGCGGCCCCGCGATGACGTTCTTCGCGAATTCGGGAACCGAAGCCGTCGAAGCCGCACTCAAGCTCGCGCGGCACGTCACGCGGCGCTCGCGCTTCATCGGCTTTCTCGGCGCCTTCCACGGCCGCACGATGGGGTCGCTCGCTTTCACGGCGAGCAAGCACACCCAGCAGCGCGGTTACTTCCCGGCGATGCCGGGCGTCGTGCACGTGCCGTATCCGAATCAATACCGGCCCGTGTTTGCAGGAGAAGATCAGGGGCTGGCCGTGGTCGCATACATCGAGCAGCTGATGGAGCGCAATGTTCCCGCGGATGAAATCGCCGCGATTCTGGTCGAGCCGATCCAGGGCGAGGGCGGCTACGTCGTGCCGCCGGACAGCTTTCTCAAAGGCCTGCGCGCACTCTGCGATCGCCACGGCATTCTTCTCATTTTCGATGAAGTACAGGCGGGCATCGGCCGCACGGGCAAGATGTTCGCGTGGCAGCACACCGGCGTGCGCCCGGACATCATCACGCTCGCGAAAGGCATCGGCTCCGGCATGCCGATCGGTCTTGCGGTCGGCGCCAAGCACATCATGGAAAAATGGTCGCCCGGTTCGCACGCCAATACTTTCGGCGGCAATCCCATTTGCTGTGCGGCGGCGCTCGCGACACTGAAACTCGTGCAAGGCAGTTACGCGGAGAATGCGGCGCGCATGGGCGCTCGCAGCATGCAGCGGCTGCAGGCGATGGCGCAGAAATATCCTGCCATTGGCGATGTGCGTGGACGCGGCCTGATGATCGGCGTCGAGTTCGTCAAGGATCGCGCGAGCAAGGCGGCCAACAAGGAACTCGCGACGAAACTTGTCACGCGCGCCTATCACAACGGTCTGCTGCTCCTTGAATGCGGCGCAAGCGGCATCCGCCTGATTCCACCGCTGATGATCGAAGCGGCGACCGTGGATGAGGGCATGGACCTGCTCGAGCGCTCATTGCAGGAAGCGCTGGCCTGATAGCAGCCAGCAGGGGATCGGACGTGCGGAACATTCTTCTGACCCCTCTGGTCCTGCTCGCGTTGCTGGCAGGCGCGATGGCGAACGCGGAGCGACGGCCCGTACTGGCGCAGATCGATCTGCCGCACAACTACTATTTCCGCGAGATGTATCTGCCGCATTTGACGAGCGGGCCGAGCGCCGTGGGGTGGTCGCCCGATGGGACGATGCTTGTCTTCTCGATGCAGGGGAGCCTCTGGAAGCAACGCGTCGATGCAACCGTTGCGGAACAGATCACCAACGGCCCGGGCTACGACTTTCAGCCGGACTGGTCGCCCGACGGCAAGCGCATCGCGTTCGTCCGCTATCTCAAGGATGCGATGGAACTGGCGCAGCTCGACGTTGCATCCGGTCAGGTCAGCGCGCTCACCGACAACAAGGGTGTGAATGTCGAACCGCGCTGGTCACCCGATGGCGCGCGGCTCGCCTGGGTTTCGACAGCCGGCACGGGACATTTCCATGTTTTCGTCGGCACGCTCACAGCCAGCGGGGTCGATGGTGCAGCGGCGTGGCCCGAGCGTCGCAGTCAAACGCCACGCTATTACTACAGCCCCTTTGATCACGAGCTGAGTCCAACCTGGTCGCGTGACGGCAAGGAACTCATCTACGTCAGCAATCCGGAGATCAGCTACGGCACTGGCGGACTCTGGCGGCGCGCGCTGACGCGCGCGGCCGCGCCCGTCGCCGTCCGGATCGAAGAGACGACCTGGCGCGCGCGTCCGGACTGGTCTCCGGACGGCAAGCGCGTGATCAATGCCTCGGACGCGGGCCGGCAATGGCATCAACTCTGGGTGACCACTGCCGCAGGTGGCGATCCGCTCCCGATCGCATTCGGCGACTATGACAATACGGGTGCGCGCTGGTCGCCCGATGCCAGGCGCCTCGCCTTTATTTCCAATCGCAGCGGCACGACGGAGATCTGGCTGCAGGACGTACTGGGTGGCCGTCAGCGGAAGCTTCTCATCGGCGACAGGCGCTACCTGAAGGCAATGGGTGAGCTGCGACTGCGCATCGTCGATCAAGCAGGCCGGGAGGTGAGCGCTCGAGTAAGCATCGTCGCAGCGGATGGTCGCGCTTACGCGCCGGACCAAGCGTGGGTGCACGGTGACGATAGCTTTGATCGCCACAAGAGCGCCTTCGAGACCGAGTATTTCCACAGCCAGGGCAACGCGGAAATCACGCTGCCCTCCGGCGCCGCGTCGATCACGGTTTGGCACGGTCTCGCGCATCATATTGAGAAGCGGACCGTCGAGATCACGCCACAGAAACCCGTCGAACTTAAAGTTCAAAT
>JBGPLJ010000358.1:0-3672 GCA_041486385.1 Steroidobacteraceae bacterium | reverse complement strand
GGAAAGGCTCACGCGCCCGCCCCCGATGAGCGGTACCGGTTGACGGATCCAGAAGCTCGTGTCGGCACCTGCGAACAACGGATTCTCATAGATCGCATCGAAGCCCGTTGCGCGCTGATCAAAGGGATCGCGATCGCCGCTCGCGTACAGCGTCGATACGCGCAGGCGCGCCCAGTCGAAATCGCGCGAGCCTTCAGCCGCGAGAAAGAAGGCGCGCACCTGATCGCTGGCGGCCACGAACACGCCGTGCGACTCGCTGCCGAAAACTCCGTAGGCCGATGCGCTCAGGTTCAAGCGGCCGATGTGGCCGTCGCCGTTGTAGCCCACATAGGTCACCTGATAGTCGCGGCCCTGCTCCGTGCCAATGGGTGCGGGTCGTTGCAGCACGCCATGATCGTCATAGACCTGTTCCCCGCCCTCGCGATTGCGGTTGTAGGTCAGCACAAGCTCCGAAGTGAAGCCAGGCTGCGGGAAATCCTGCACGTAGAGATTGCCGATCAGCACGTCGTCATCTCGCACTACGCCGCCACCGTCCAGGAGATTGTTCAGACCCGTGCTCGTGTCTTTGCGCAGGCGTCGAAACCATGCGAGGTTGTATTGGAACCGGTTGTTGCGCCGGTTGCCGAACAGGCGCGCGCCGAGCGCACTGTCCGCAAACAGGAATCCGCGAAAGTCGGCGGTAAAGGGCTGCACGCCCACGCGCAGACTGTCGAAGTCGTAGCGCGCCGATACATTGCGCAGATGCTTGTCGACGTAGAGCGCCTGAATGCCGACCACGCCTTCGCGGCGTGTGGCGCGCGTCGCGGGATTCGCCTCAAGCACGCCGCGTTCATTGGCATCGACGACGTTGTAGTTGAATACCGGGGCCAAGCGGAATTCGTACTCCGGCGGCTTGAAGACCGTGTCGCCTTTGTAGAGCACGGCTTCCACCGCCAGGCTTTCGCCGAACACGAACTGACGCCCACGGCCGATCAGATCAAGACTGCCCGGGTCCTGCGTAACGGGCACGCCGACAGGCGTTGCGAAACGGCGCGGTTCCATCACCGTGTCGGAGACGGCCGAGAGATTCACGAACCAGTCATCGCCGAATGCCGGGCGATCGCCCTTCAACCAGTTGTCGCCGTGATAGGGATCGAGAAGATTGCGCCGGCCACCGAGCATCGAGGCAATGCGCCAGCGATCGGGCAGCGCTTCAGCGTCGGGCGTTGTTCCGGGACGCGCCGCCGGCAAAGCAGTCGGTTCACAGGGTGTCGGTTCGAAGGGCGGCTGGTCCACGGCCGGACTGCGACGTCCCGCGTCCGCAGGCGCTTGCTGCGGACAGCGTGGATCATCCCGCGCCGCGCCCGCAAACGCCGACGATGTGACGGCGAGAAGCGTCGTCGCAGCGAGCGCAATTGCCACGGTTGGCGGTCGCACAGCCATCACGCTACTTCCCATCGCATGGGTGCTGCTCGCTCGAGCCGATGAAAGGTGCCTGCGGACAGCCGACGTAGCGCAGACGCGAACCGAGCGGAGTCAGGTTATCGCTGCGCATGTCGGCTGGCGCGTTGCCGAATCCGCTGAGGCGCCGCGCCGCGCGATCGACACCGAGAAACGCAATCATGTCGTCCTGATCGACGCCGTCGCCTGAAACTCCAATGGCGCCGATCAGCGTATGGTCGCGATAGATTGGCGCGCCGCCGGGAAATATCTGCAGCCCGTTTGCCAGCGCGGCGAGCGGCGCGAGCGAAGCAAAACCGGAATCAAAACCACTGACGCCGGTGCAGTTCGCGGCGACATCCGGCACTGCACCCAGCACAAAGCCAACGTGCTGAACGACGGCGTTGTAGACGAGATCGAGTTGCAGTCCGGTGGAGAATGGGCTCCATGCGCCTGCGGGCTTGCTCAAGGGTCCGGGCGGACTGCCATCGACTCCGTCCGGATAGAAGGGGCGCGCGAGGTTGCCGAGCGCACGCGTGGTGAATGCGGTGGCGCCGTCGCCGAGCACGCTCGGCAAAGAGAGAAAGCTGCGCATGGCGCCCACGTACTGACCGGGCGATTCGTGGCGCAACACGGTGAGACCTCCGTCGAGGTATACAGCATCGGGCAAGGCGGCGAGCATCGCGGCCGCGTTCGGGGCTGAAGTAAAGGCCGCGCTGCGCGCCTTCTGCAGCGCCACGTCGATCCCGAAGACCGGAGCGTCGCGCGTGCTGACGATACCGAGCACTACGCCGTTGCTGTCGACCACGGAAACCGTGACGCGCGCCGATGAATCGAGGGGCCGGCGAATCTGCGCGCGCGCAGCGTTGGCAACGCCGAGCGCCTCGCGCAGCATCTCCCGCACCTCGTTGGCGCTCAGCGCCCCGCTCGGCTCAGTGCCCGGCCGCGGCGGATAGCGCTCGACATTCGCCGTGTCCACCAGCACGAAGGCATCGAGACCCGCGTAGTCGAGCGCATCGGCGCGAATCCCGGAAGCCGGCTGTCCGAAGGCGACACCTGCTTGCGTGCTTGCAGCCGTGTAGCCAGGCACGGCGGCCAACACACCAGCGACGCCATTCAATGTGGCAAATGCCGGGGCGCTCGCGGGCGCGGAAGCAAGGTCGGGGAAGCGCGCATCGCTGAAGCGCAGCGTGCGTCCGTCGGCCGTAATGCGGTCCGCGCGCCGCTCGTCGGGCGCGGCAAATCCGTAGGTCGCGGCGAGCGCGACGAGCTCGTCCGAGTCCCGATCGACGTTGCTCGTATCGCGATCGATACCATAGCTCGCATCCGCGAGCACTCCCACCGCACCAACTGGAGTGCCTCCTTTGTAGAGCGGCAATCCGCCGGGGTCTCCCGAGAGACCGAGCGGCGAGCGCATCGGGCCGGGTCCAGCCGCGGCGCCCGTGAAGCGCAGATTCAAGTCCGAACAGGGCAGCTGGCTGAACTGCACGCCGAAGAGCGGTCCACCCGGGGCCAGTGACTCGCCCGGGTTGAAGTGCTCCTGGATGATCTGGCTCGCGGTACGCGTGCTGAATGCGTTGCCTTCGCTCGAGAGGTACGCTGCAGTCTCCGCTTTCGCGATCGCCGCAAGTGTGTCGGGAACGATGGTCACGTTCTCGAATCCGCCCGTCACCTGCCCTGGCGCGCTTACCCCTCGAATCGTGACCGCGGCTGCAGCGCCGTTCATGCGAAACACGCCGAGAACGTTGCCGACCCGATCGACTACTGCCAGCGTTGCATGCAAGCCGCGCGCCTGCGCCTCCGCCACACCCTGTGCCAGCACTCGCTCAACGTCGCTTTGCGTGAGAAAGGACGCGGCCGTTGCGCAAGATCCACTGCAACCCCCACCGGGATTTGCGGGATCGACGCCGGTCGTGTCATTCGAACCGCCGCCCGCGCAAGCCGCCATGACAAGACACGCGGTAACCACCGTCGAGGTCCCCCGATCGAGCAGCCTCATGGCGGCGCCTGGCCCGCGGCCGCTGCGCGCCACAACGACTCACCGTTGCGGTGAAAGGCGTGACACATCATGCAACCACTCGCGATGAGCTGCGGACGATTCGCCGGCGGCACAGCGCCCGCATGGCAGGTGCGGCACACGGCGATCTTCGGCATCAAGACATCGCTGGCGGCGTGCGACTTGGCCGCCGCATGGCAGGTGGCACAGCTCGTGAGCGAGGTGCCATGGCGCGCGTGATTGAATCGGGCGTCAGG
>JBGPLJ010000357.1:0-3678 GCA_041486385.1 Steroidobacteraceae bacterium | reverse complement strand
GTCGTCGGGCGTGAGAATGCCGAGCACTCCCGGCATCTTGAGCGCTTCGGTTGCGTCGATGCTCTTGACGCGCGCGTGCGGCATCGGGCTCAGGAGCAGCCGGCAGAACACCATGCCCTCCGCGCGAAAATCCTCCGAGTACTTGGCGCGACCCGTAACCTTGGCCACGACGTCGTGTGGAATGAAGTCCTTTCCGAGGAGCTTGTAGGCCATGTGCCAGCCCTCCGCCGCGGCGCGCATGACCGCGTTCAGATAGTTATCGTAAGCGCCGCAGCGGCAGAGATTGCCCGACATCGCGAAGCGTGCCTCTTCGCGCGTCGGCTTCGGATTGCGCTTCAGGAGCGCGACCGCCGAAATCACCTGGCCGGGGGTGCAGAAACCGCATTGGGGCGCCAGCTCCGCGACGAACGCCTTCTGCACCGGGTGCAGTTCACCGTTCGGACCCTCGAGCCCTTCGATGGTGACGACCTTGCGTGCGCGTACGGCATGCGTGAGCGTCGAACACGAATAGTGGGTGACATCGTCGATCATGACGGTGCAGGCACCGCACTCCGAGCGATCACAACCGAGCTTCGTGCCGGTGAGCCCCAACTTGTAACGCAGCGTCATCGCCAGCGTTTCCTGCGGCAACACATCGACCCGGCGCACGGTACCGTTCACGTTGATGGACACCAGGCGCTCGACGCCGCCAGCGACCGCGCCTTTGCGGCCGCAACCGGACAATCCACCGTATACGTAGAGCGCGGCGGATGCGACCGCACCCGACGCGATCACGCGCTTGATGAATTCGCGGCGCGATACTTTCGCAGCGTTGTCCGCAGTCTCGCTCGTGAGAGTGTGATGGGTAATTTCCGTCATGACGATTTCCTCAGTCGCGCTCCGAGGCGCGAGTACACGCGCCGGGCGTTGCCCTCGAAGATCTTGTACCGCTCGCCGTCGCTCAGTTGCAGCGCATCGATGTAACGCTTCGTGTCATCGTAATACTGGCCCGTCTCCGGATCGATACCACGCACGGCGCCCACCATCTCCGAACCGAACAGGATGTTGTCGATTGGAATCACTTTGAGCAGCAGCTCGATGCCCGGCAGATGGTAGACACAGGTGTCGAAGAACACATTCTTAAGCAGGAGCTCCCCGAGCAGCGGCCGCTTCAGGTCCTGTGCCAGGCCACGGTATCGCCCCCAATGAAAGGGTACCGCGCCGCCGCCATGCGGAATGATGAATTTCAGCGTCGGAAAATCCTTGAAGAGGTCCGCCGTCAGGAACTGCATGAAGGCGGTCGTATCGGCGTTGATGTAATGCGCGCCGGTCGCATGGAACACAGGATTGCAGGAGGCACTGACGTGGACCATCGCCGGCACATCGAGCTCGACCATCTTCTCGTAGAGTGGGTACCAGTGCCGGTCGGTGAGCGGCGGCGCGGTCCAGTGGCCGCCCGACGGGTCCGGATTCAAATTACAGCCGATGAAACCCAGTTCCGTGACGCAACGTTCGAGCTCGCGCGCACTGTGGCCGGGCTCGACGCCGGGCGACTGCGGCAGCTGACAGACCCCGGCAAAGTTCTCCGGGTAGAGAGTCGTCACCCGGTAGATCAGATCATTGCAGGCCTGCGACCAGTTAAGGCTCGTCGTCTCGTTGCCGATGTGGTGCGCCATCGCCGAGGCGCGCGGGGAGAAAATCGTGACATCCGTGCCCCGCTCCCGCTGCAGCTTGAGCTGCGCCTTCTCCAGGCTCTCCCGGATCTGGTCATCCGTAATCCTGATGTGGGCGGCAACGGGAACGTTCGCCGGGTTCTTGAGCCCGGCGATCTGAGCGTCGCGGTATTTCTGCAGCTCGGCCGGCGCCGTTGTGTAGTGCCCGTGACAGTCGATGATCATTTGGTGTAACTATAGCTTGGCAAATCAGGCGGCAACGCGACTATTAGAGAACTAAGGAAGGGGCGACCAGGGGATCACAATGATAATGCATATGCGGGCACTCGGACGGACCCAGAAACGCCTCTCGGCGCTGGGATTGGGCTGCATGGGACTCGTCGGCTGGTACGGGTCGCGTGACGACGGCGAAGCGCGGGCCACCCTGCTCGAAGCGATCGATCGCGGGGTTACTCATCTTGACACCGCCGCGACCTATCAGCTCGGCGCGAACGAACGCTTCGTCGGCGAAACGATCCGCGGCCGCCGCGATCAGGTGTTCCTCGCGACCAAATGCGGCCTCAGCCGCGGACCGGACGGCACGGCGTTCGTCGACAATAAGCCGTCCACGATTACCGCGTCCTGCGACGAGAGTCTCGGGCGCCTGGGCGTCGACTACATCGATCTCTTCTATCTGCATCGCATCGACAAGACGGTGCCGATCGAGGAATCCACGGGTGCGCTGAGCCGTCTCGTGGCACAGGGCAAGATCCGCTATGCGGGACTCTCGGAGTGCAGCGCCAACACCTTGCGGCGCGCCTGCAAGGTGCATCCGATCGCCGCCGTCCAGAGCGAATACTCGATCTGGACTCGCGATCCCGAACACGGCGTGCTGGCCGCATGCCGGGAGCTTGGGGTTGGCTTCGTGCCCTACAGCCCGCTCGGACGCGGGTTCCTCGCGGGCAACTTCCGCAGCCTCGCGGATCTGCCCGCCGACGACATTCGCCGCCACCAGCCGCACTTTCAGGGTGCGAATCTCGAGCGCAATCTCAAGATCACCGACGCCATCCGCGATCTTGGCCGCCGCAAGAACGCGACGCCCGCGCAGATCGCCATCGCCTGGGTGCTGGCCCAAGGCGATGACATCTTGCCCATCCCCGGCATGAAGAGCCGCGCGCACCTCAACGACAATCTCGGTGCGCTCGATGTGCACTTCTCAAAAGCGGAGCTCGACGAGCTCAGCGCGACCATCGAACACACTCCGGTCCAGGGCGAGCGTTACCCGCCCGGGATGCTGCAGGCCCTCGACCGGTAAGAATGGGGTCAGACCCCATGGGGTCTGACCCCATCTGTTTCATCTGTTTACTGGCGGAATGAGGGATCGAGCCGGTCGAGCTTGCGCAGGACGCCCGGCCAGACGATTTCGGCACCGAGGTTGCTCAGCACCCTCTCCGCCTGCGCGCGGAAGCCATCGACGATCGGTTGCGGCACTGGAATGAGGGGCGCACCGCTCGACAGGGCGGCGATCTGTGTTTCGCACGCGCGCTGCAATGAGTACATGAAAAGGAACGCCTCGGGCACCGTGCGGCCGCAAGTCCGCAGGCCGTGGTTGCGCAAGATCATGAAATTCGAGCGCCCGAGATCCGCGACCAGCCGCGCCTTCTCCGCTGGATTGAGCGCCACGCCTTCGTAGTTGTGATACGCGAGCGACGACAACGCGAAGAGCCCGATTTGTGAAATCGGCAACAGACCCTGTTCCTGACACGACACGGCGACACCGTCGCGAGTGTGCACGTGGACCACGCAATGCACGTCCGCGCGCGCCTCGTGCACGGCGCTGTGAATGATGTAGCCCGCGGGATTGATCGTGTAAGGCGTCGGCAGCACTTTGTTGCCCGCGAGATCCACCTTGACGAGACTCGAAGCCGTCACCTCATCGAACATGAAGCCGTAGGGGTTGATGAGAAAGTGATGCTCGGGCCCCGGTACGCGCGCCGAGATATGCGTAAAGACGAGATCGTCCCAGCGATAGTGGGCGATCATGCGG
>JBGPLJ010000356.1:0-3680 GCA_041486385.1 Steroidobacteraceae bacterium | reverse complement strand
TCATCGCGGCAATCTGCTCGGGGGTGTGCTCAATGCCGGAGAGAATGAAATGCTGCCCAACAAGCACTCCGGTGATGGAACCGAGCGGATTGAAAGCTTGCGCCAGGTTCAATCGCCGTGCCGCGCCTTCGCGCGGGCCCAGCACAGTGATCAACGGATTGGCAGAGGTCTCCAGGAAGGCCAGGCCACTTGCGATGACGTACAGCGCCAATAAAAAAAGGCCGTACGCTTGCTTTGCAGCGGCGGGGTAGAAGAGGAATGCGCCGCTCGCATAGAGAAGCAGACCGAGCACGATGGCGCCCTTGTATCCGAAGCGGCGCATGAACATGCCGGCCGGGATCGCAAAGGTGAAATAACCGAAATAGAAGGCGCTTTGCACCAGCCCGGCGCGGAAGTCAGAGAGCTCGAAGACCTTCTTGAATTGCTTGATGAGGATGTCATTGAGGTTGTTGGCGACACCCCAAAGGAAAAACAGGCTGACAACGAGCAAGAAGAGATGCCACGCCGGCCGCAGGTGATCCGCGTTGCTCGGTGTTTCGCCGTACTTCATATCTGCGTCGAGCCTGCTGTTCAAATATGAAATCGTAGTTCATATATATAACACAGGCAGGGCGCGACTTGCACTGGAAAAGTGCTTGGGTCATTACCGGTCGAGGGAATGCGCCAGGTGCGGGGCGTTGCAGGCCGCTGGCGGTTAGTCTTTCCTGCGGCGAATTTTTCGCGTGGCGCGCTCCGGGTCCGAGCCAAAACTGAGCGCACTCGACACTTCTTCGGCAGTTGCACGCAGCTTTTCAAGGGACCCCGCCATTCCGATCTTGGTTTGCTTGCGCTTCAGGAAGGGCACAGTGATGGCCGCAACGGCGATAGCATCCTGCTTTATCGGAGCAGAGAGATCGACTACGCCGTCGACAAGGTGGCTTGGTACTTGCGCGTAGCCCTTTTCGCGCGTCTGCGCCACGCGCTTCAGCAGGCTCGCACGCTCAAAGGTGATGCCACTCGCCTCTGTCAGGTCCAACCAGCGTTCACGCACGTCGTCCGGCTGAAAGGCCAACAAGACCAAACCCGATGTGGAGTCGACGAGTGGACGGCGATGCCCCACGCGAACCACAAAGCTCAGATCTCCGGGCGTATCGACGCGAGCGATGACAACGATGTGCTCTTGCGATGCCACGACCAGATGGCACGGTTGCCAGATCTCATCCGCCAGGCGATGCATGGCTGGCAATGCCGTCTCAACCACCACCTTGACCGGTGGCCGCTCCATGCCAAGCATGAAAAGCTTGTTGGTAAGCAGGTAGCCGTCGCCAGCAGCGTTGCGCATGATGTAACGGCGGCTCTCGAGGACCTGGAGCATCCGAAAGATTTCGCCGCGCGAGCGCCCGGCTTTTTCGGAGATCTCCGACATGTTCATTGGCATGACGGTCTTTGCAAGGATCTCGAGAATATCGAGCCCTTTATCCAGGGCGGGAGCACTATAGTTTGGCTTGCTGTCCATGAGCACATCGCATTTCCACTAATAAACAGAAGCATCGGGCCTGAAGGCTCGCGCGTCAATAGACACCGCCACCGTTGCGGGACAGGCAATTCGTGCTGCACGAACTGCATCAGGATGGGCCTGCCATATTTTCGCTGACACCGCCCTAGGCTGAGTGGATTTCCAACGGAATTCGGGACGACACCGACCGTCAATGCGAAAATCGTGAGAAAGCTTCGAAATTGATTCCGTTCCGATGCGGCCGTGCCAACGGATTCGTTGGGGATCAATTCGATGCAGACAAGCCGCGACCTCTACATCCCGAACGTCATCGGATCGTGACCAAAACAGTGAGTTACGTGACGTTACGTGCCCTCCGGTGGTGACCACAGACGATCAATAAGTTACCAACGCGTGCGTGCCCATTGCGTGCCCGCGTTCTGGCGCGCGCCGACAAGTAATGCTGCCGTCCTAGCGCGGCTGCTTGATGAGGGACTCCGCAGGTATGCCGAGTTCGCGGTGCAGCTTCCAGATCATTCCCAGTGTGAGGGGCCGCTTGCGGCCGAGGACCTCGTAAACCCGGTTTCGCCGACCGATCATCGGCTCGAGGTCTTTCGCGGCGAGGCCTTGCTGTTCCATCGCGAACTTGATCGCGTCGACCGGATCCGGCAGGTCCAGCGGAAAATGCTTGCGCTCATACGCCTCAACCAGCGTCGCCAAAACGTCGAGCCTTTCTCCCTCCGGGGAACCGGCCGTGGCCGTCATCACCTTTTCGATTTCCCGCAACGCGGCGCGGTAGTCGGCCTTTGTTCGGATGGGCTTAATGTTCACGGTATCTGCATCCGCCCCTGATCCCCCGAGGCGCGGGTTGCCCCTGATTCCCGAGGCGCGGCTCGATCGGCGGAAGTTGGCTTTCGCCGATCAGACTGTCTGCACATCAATCCGATCGTATTGCTTGTGGGTTCCTACAAACCGGATGTAAACCACTCGATAGGGATAGTTGATCCACACCACCAATCGATACTTGTTACCGGCGATGCTGAAGACCACTCGCCCATCCTTAGAGGATGCTGGCGCTTCCAAAGTCTGCCTTAACGTCGGGCGGTGAGGTCCAATCGGCCTTCAGCGCGTGACGGTACCAGGCAAGAATCGATTCTTTCGCGTCCGCGAAACTCGGGTTCCTTTTCAGGAACAGCTTCAACGTTGACAGCGCAATGATCCGCACCCTGCGGGTTTAGTCCCAGGGTGGGACGAGGGCAAGCTATCGGAACCGTCGAGCGACGCGGCTTCCCGCATTGTCCTGAATACCATCGAAAGTCCACTCACCTAACCTCGGCGTGAGGAAGATCGGGGGAAGTCCAGGCCTCGTGACTGACTGAATCGCCATACTTAGCGTGAGTGGCCTGCTGGATGCGGGCATGGACGCGCGTGACTTGGTTCCCGATGTCGTCGACAATATACAGAATGCTAGCGCCAGTTGTGGCGCAATCGGAGTACGTGATGGCGATCGTCGAGCCGGCCACAAAGTCGGAAAACCTCATCCCCCGCCAGTCGCTGCAGGCGAGTGTGCTGGAGCGACTCCGCCAGGAAATCGTTGAGGGTGTCTGGAAGCCGGGTTTGCGGCTACAGGAGCGCATACTCTGCGAGCGTTTCGGTATATCGCGGTCGCCGCTGCGCGAAGCGTTTCATGTGCTCGCCTCCGAGGGGTTGCTCGAGTTGTTGCCGAACCGCGGTGCTGTCGTGTCGGCGCCGAGCCTTAAGGACGCGCTGGACCACTTCGTGCTGGAACGAGCGCTCGAATGCTTGGCCATCGGGCTCGCGTGTGAGCATGCGAGCGCGAGAGAACTGGCGCAGATTGAGACGCTTCACCGAAATTACAAGAAACTCGCGAGTGCCAGGGACAAATCCGCATTCGTTCATTGCAACAACGAAGTGCATCGAGCGATTGTCACCGCCAGCGGCAACGGCGCAGTCGTCGACGCACACTTGATCAACTCCCGGCAACTGATCCGGATTCAGAATCTTCGAGGGTTCGTCGAACACTCTGCGCAGGAGTCGTGGCGCGAGCACGACGCATTCATCAAGCCGCTGCTTGCTCGCCACAAGACCAAGGCCGTCGCCGCACTCAATCGCCACTTCGACACGGTGGAGCACCATCTGCACGCGCGCTTGAATTCGCCGGACTGAACCGCGCGGCTCAGTCCGG
>JBGPLJ010000355.1:0-3684 GCA_041486385.1 Steroidobacteraceae bacterium | reverse complement strand
GAGGCTTCCGTCATCGGCAGCCAATGCGCCGCCCATCACCGAAAAGGACGATGCCATGCGATCCATCGAGTTCCATCCCAAGCACAGCGCCCCGGTCGCCGTGTGCCAGAAATCTGCAGCTTCACGAGTCAACGGGTTCGCATTGTTCGTGGTTGCAGTCGCCTGCCTTGGCGCAGCAGCGTCCCAGGCATCGGCCGCCACCTTGTCGCGCAGCATGGTTGTCCAGGGCACGCCGGCAGCCGTGTGGTCGATGATCGGACCATTTTGCGCTATCAAGGACTGGCTTCCGCCGGTTGGATCGTGCAGCGAGGATGGTGGAACCCCACCCACGCGCACACTCGTGACCAAAGATGGCAAGGGGAAGTTTGTAGAGCGGCAGACCGCGCGCAACGATACGAAGCACTTCTATACCTACACCTTTCTGTCGAGCCCGCTGCCGGTCACGCACTACTTCTCAACAATTGAGGTGACCGCCAGCGGTCAAGACCAATCCATTGTCACCTGGCGCGGCACCTATACACCGGACGTTGGCAAAGCGAAGGAAGCGAACGCGGCGTTGGACGAAATCTACGCAGCCGGTCTGGACTCGATCAAGAGCCGGGCCACACAGCGGCTCACACCTGTTGCTGCGACGGGAACCAGTCCATGAGCAACGAACCGACCTACACGGGCCGCTGCTTCTGCGGCGACGTGCAATTCGAAGTGACAGGTCGACCGGCCGCGATGGGCTATTGTCACTGTGAATCCTGTCGCCACTGGTCCGCGGGACCGGTCAACGCATTCACCTTGTGGAAACCGGAAGCACTCCATATCACGCGTGGCGCGGCGAGCATCGGTACCTACAACAAGACCCCGATCAGTTATCGCAAGTGGTGTGTGAACTGCGGCGGACATCTGTTTACCGAGCATCCGACGCTGGGTCTCGTCGATATCTTCGCCGCATCGGTCCCGCAGCTCACATTCGAACCGGGCTTGCACGTGCACTACCAGGAAACGGTGCTGCGCATACGCGATGGCAGACCAAAGCTGAAGGACATGCCCGCAGAAATGGGCGGATCCGGAATCGAGCTGCCGGAGTGAACCGGTATCCACATCGAGAGCACCTCGATCGCATGAGTTCGCTTGTCAACGGACGCCGCTTCGGCGTCGGGAGATTGTCCATGTATTTGTTCAAGAGAAAACCCGGTACGGCGCCATGGTCAGGCGCGTTGCGCGCCGCAGCGTCGCTTTGCGCCCTGTCGCTCGCCGCCTGTGGTGGCGGGTACGGTAGTGGTGGCAACAGCAATGCACCGCCGCCCACCATCACGCTCGCCGTGCAGCCGACGTCTGTTCGGCTCGGTGAGAGCGCGCAGGTGAGCTGGACAGCGACCGTCAGCGCAACCTGTACGGCAACCGGTGGTTGGACCGGTGCACAGCCCGCGACCGGCACGCAGCGGGTGACTCCCGCTGCACTGGGATCTGTCAGCTACACGCTGACCTGTCACACGCCTGCCGGCGGCACGTATGGCTCAGGCAGCACCGATGCCGCCAACTCCGTGACGCTCGACGTCACGCCGGCCAACGCCTTCTCCGCCACGAGCCTCGCGGCCGACACGGCCAGCGCGTTCGAACTCGACACGCGCCTCGTCAATCCGTGGGGCATCGCTTTCGGCCCCGCAACGACCGCATGGGTCGCAAACAACCGCACCAACACAGCAACCTTATACGACGGCAACGGCCGTGCGCAGCCAGCCGCCAATCCGCGTACGGTGACGCTACCCGTTGGCACGGGCGGTGCGCCGTTTGAGCCCACCGGTATCGTCTTCAACACGAGCACGGACTTCGTGATACGCAGCGCAAGTGCTGCCGGACCAGCAAAGTTCATCTTCGTCGGCAAGAGTGGATCGCTCGCCGCGTGGTCACCGATCGTCGACGCCAACCAGGCGCTCGATCTCTATGACGACCCGGCCTCGGTATACACAGGCCTCGCCATCGCGAAGGACGGCGCCAGCAACTTCTTGTACGCCGCGGATTTTCGCAACGGCCGGGTCGATGTGTTCGATGCGGGCTTCACGAAGCAGGCGTCGTCGGCCACGAGCTTCGCGTTCGCCGACGCCGACCTACCGGCCGGCTACGCGCCATTCGGTATCCAGACCCTCAACACCGACCCCACTGGTGGCCCGCAGATTTACATTGCCTACGCGAAGCAATCGGCACCCGATAATCGTGACAGCCTGAGCGGTGCCGGCCTGGGACTGGTCGATGTCTACGACACGCACGGCCAGCTGCTCAAGCAACTCATTGCGACGGGTGGTGCACTCAATGCCCCGTGGGGCATGGCGCTCGCGCCAGCGGATTTTGGCGCGCTGGGCCATCGGCTATTGGTGAGCAATTTCGGCGATGGCCGGATCAACGCATACGGTGTATCGACAGGGCAGTTCGGCGCCACGCTTTCCGATCTCTTCAGCAATCCCGTCTCGCTTCCCGGGTTGCGGGGCATCGCGTTCGGCAATGACATCAACAACCAGCCGCACAACACGCTCTTCTATGTGGCAGGAATCAATGACGAAGCTAACGGCGAGTTTGGACGCATCGATATCGGGGCGACGCCGCCGCTGCTCAATCAGCCGCCGATCGTCACGATCTCCGCGCCGTCATCTGGCAACGTCAGTGCGATCGTCGCCGTCAGCGCCACCGTGGAATCAAGCATCGCGGTCGCCAAGGTCGAGTTCTTCGCCGAGGCGACCTCGCTTGGGTCCGTCACCGCCGCGCCCTATTCCGTGCAGTGGGACACCGCCGCGTTTGCGAACGGCGCGGTACTCTTGACCGCCAAGGCGACCGACGTCGACGGCAATGCCGGTGTGTCTACCACGGTGACCGTGACGATTGCGAACGGCGCGCCGGCCGCGACACTGACGCAGATTCAGGCGCAGCTGTTCACGCCGATCTGCTCCGGGTGCCACAACGGCAGCAATCCGCCAACGGGCGCGCTGCCGGGAGCGCAGAACCTGACGATTGGCAATGCATTCGCCAACCTCGTCAGCGTGCCGAGCAAGGAAGTACCGGCTCTGCTTCGTGTCAAGCCGGGCGATCCGGCCAACAGCTACCTGATTCAAAAGCTCGAAGGCTCCGCTGGAATCCAGGGAGCGCGCATGCCGCTCGGTGGTCCGTTCCTGGATCAGGCGGCGATCGACCGCGTCAAGACGTGGATCGCGAGCGGCGCACCGAACAATTAAGCAAGGGGACGGCGCTCCCACACGCCGATGCGCCAACCACTCGAGCTTCCCGGCTCCAGTTCCTGTTGCCGGTGAAGCCGGTTCGCGCAGAGTTACAGCTTCGGCAGGTCGCGCAGTCGTAAACTAGCCCTTCGCGGACACAGCGGATAATAGGCTCTCCCGCCGTGATGACCTCGCCCCAATTCGCGGAGGATCCCGCGGATCCACAGCCTGTTTGGAGGTCGGATTGGCGCGGGCACGCAATGGGCACGCACGCGTTGGTAACCTACTGATCGTCTGTGGTCACCGGAGGGCACGTAACGTCACGTAACTCACTGTTTTGGTCACCAAACGATGACGTTCGGGACGTATAGGTCGCAGGTTCAAATCCTGTCACCCCGACCACTTAGATCAATCAGTTACGTGATTCACCTGCGAGGCTTTCGAGCCTCTTGGGCACGCACGTTTTGGTCACGTGAGTACTCTCTAT
>JBGPLJ010000354.1:0-3739 GCA_041486385.1 Steroidobacteraceae bacterium | reverse complement strand
TGTCATTGCGTGGCTGGTTCCCGCCTCATGCGCGCGGCCCCCTCACATCTGCATGCCGAGATGGCCGGCGACGGCGAAGATGTCCTTGTCGCCGCGCCCGCACAAGTTCATCACCAGAAGATTGTCCTTGGGCAGCGTGGGTGCCAGCTTCTCCACGTATGCCAGCGCGTGCGCGGGCTCCAGCGCCGGGATGATGCCCTCGAGGCGCGTGCAGAGCTGGAAGGCGGCGAGCGCCTCCTTGTCGGTGATGGCGACGTAGTTCACGCGGCCCGACTCCTTGAGCCAGGAATGCTCGGGCCCGACGCCCGGATAGTCGAGGCCCGCGGAAACCGAGTGCGTCTCCTGAATCTGGCCATGCTCGTCCTGCAGCAGCATCGAGTAGCTTCCCTGCAGCACGCCAGGCTTGCCAAGCGCGAGCGTCGCGCAATGATCGCCCAGCGCAAGGCCGCGTCCGCCAGCCTCGATACCGAGCAGCGCCACGCCCGTGTCGCCAACGAACGGGTGGAACATGCCGATCGAGTTCGATCCGCCACCGACGCAGGCGATAACGACATCCGGCAGGGCACCGAGCTGCGCGAGCGATTGCGCGCGCGCTTCGCGGCCGATGACCGACTGCAATTCCCGCACGAGATATGGATACGGATGTGGGCCGACCGCGGAGCCGAGCAGATAGTAAGTGCCTTGCGGGTCCGACACCCAGTCGCGCAGCGCCTCGTCGATCGCGGCGCGCAGTGTCTTGTCGCCACTCGTGACAGGCACGACTTTCGCGCCGAGCAGATGCATGCGGCCGACGTTCGGCGCCTGGCGCTCCATGTCGATCGAACCCATGTAGACCGTGCACGGCAAACCGAGTCGCGCGCAGGCCGCGGCGCTCGCAACACCGTGCTGACCGGCGCCGGTTTCCGCCACGATGCGTTTCGCGCCCAGGCGCTTGGCGAGCAAAGCCTGCCCGATGGCGTTGTTGATCTTATGCGCGCCGGTGTGCGCGAGATCTTCGCGCTTCAGCCAGATGTCCGCGCCCCAGCGCCGGGACAGCGTGTGCGCGTGCGTGAGCGCGGTCGGGCGGCCGGCCCACGTGGTGAGCTCACCGGTGAGATCGGCAACGAAGTCCGGCGCCTTGAGAAATCGCCGCACGCCCGCTTCGAGGCGATCGAGGGCGGCGACCAGCGTCTCCGGTACATAACGACCGCCGAAGGGCCCGTAGCGCCCGCGCTTATCGGGATACGCGCCCGCGAGCGTGTTTCGCAGCAGCTCGTCGGAATCCAGCTGCATCGCTTCCAGTCTCATGTCGCTTGCCTCTCGCGCGCCGCGTGACGTGCGGCGCGCACAAATGCCTGGATCTTCGCCGGATCCTTGATGCCGGGTCTGCGTTCAACGCCGGAACTGACGTCGACTCCAAACGGCCGTACGCGCGCGATGGCGTCCGCCACGTTCGTCGCGTTCAGTCCGCCCGCCAATATCAATTCGATCTGCGCTGCGAGTTCGGCGGCTGCCGCCCAGTCGCCAATCCGGCCGACGCCACTCGCAGGTCCTTCGAACAAGACGCGGCGCGGCAAATGCGCTGGCTGCTCCTGGCTTGCCCGCAGTACGGGCAAGCGGCGCGCGTGCGCTGGCAATTTCAGCTTGTCAAAATCCTGTGCGTCGGTCTGCAGATAGTCCGGGGCCAGGGTCGCGAATATCTCATCGACCAGCGCCTGCTCCGGATGCTGAGTCACCGCAATCTTGAGCACTCCCGGCGCTACGTGACTCGCCAGCTTCGCAGCGTCTTGCGGAGTCACGCGGCGCGGCGACGGCGCAAACACAAAGCCGACGGCGTTCACGCCGACGGAACAGGCCGTCTCTATCGCCTCGGGAGTGGTCATGCCGCAGATCTTGATGAACACGAGGATCTCTTGAAGCTCTCAGGCTTTTGCGCCACGCGCGGCCTTCAACATCTCCGCGAGGAGGGCGCGGGGATTGCCCGTCGACATCAACGCCGTGCCGATGAGAGCCATCTGATATCCGGCGCGCGCAAGTTCCGCGGCATCCTCGGGTGTGCCGACGCCGCTTTCCGCAACGTGCGGTACGCCGGCGGCGAGTTTTGGCGCGAGTTCCTTCAGGCGATCGGGTACGACCTGCAGTGTGTCGAGATTGCGGGCGTTCAGGCCGAGGAGCAGCGTTTCATCGTGCGCCTTGCGCTCCGCGATGATCTCGCCGCCGAGCGCGAGATCGACTTCATCGAATCCTTCAAGCAGCACGAAGAGCTTCAACATCGCGGCACAATCGAGGAGCTCGATGATCCGGCGATGATCGATCATGCGCAGGATCACGAGCACGCCGCCCGCGCCCGCGACGCGCGCCTCGACCACCTGGTAGGGATCGAACAGGAAATCCTTCCGCATCGCCGGCACGCCGTGGTGCGCAAGCGCGCGCGCGCTGCGCTCGAGATGCTCCATGGAACCGTCGAAGCGCGTCGGTTCGGTCAACACCGACACCGCCGCCGCGCCGCCCTCCGCGTACTGCACGACACGCGCTTCGATATCATCCGACGGCGCGCCGAGTTTTCCCTGCACCGGCGAATTGAGCTTGAGCTCCGCGATGACATCAAAGCCCGCCTCGCTCAATTTCAACTGGGGTGGTACCGCAGATTCCTGTGCCCGCGCCCAGAGATCGGCTTCCGACACGCGCGCTTTCGCCTCGGTGACACGCGTCATTGCCGATTTCGCCATTTCAGTGAGAAAGCCCGCCATGGTCTATCCCTTTGCGCTGAAGCGCGCGAGTTCGGCCAGCAGTCTCGCCGCACGTCCATCGTCAATGGCGCGGCCAGCCGCCGTTGCCGCTGCGAGAGGCCCAGATTCCCTGCCCGTCAGCTCAAGTGCAAGCGCGGTCGCCAAAATAATTGCGTTGCGGTGCGGCCCCTGCTCCCGGCCTTCGAGAACGGCACGCATGCGCGCCGCGTTGTGCGCAACGTCGCCGCCCGCGAGATCGCCGGCATCGCAGCTTGCCAGGCCGTACATCGACGCATCGCGCTTCTCATGCGTTATCTTGCCGGGTCGCACGTCGAACACGTGGAATGGGCCGACGGGCGTTGCCTCATCCCAGCCCGGTTCACCGTGAATCACCAGCACGCGCTCGATCGGCAGCCCCAAAAACGCGTTTGCCATGAGCTCAGCCGCGGGCAGACTGAAAGCACCGACGAGACTGAAGGGCGGAGCCGCAGGATTCGTCAACGGCCCCAGCAAGTTGAAGACCGTGCGAATGCCGAGCGCGCTGCGGACCTGCGCGATGGCCTTGGTTGCCGCGTGATAGTAGGGCGCAAACAGAAAAGTGAATCCCGTGGCCGCGAGGCACGCACCCGCCTCCACCTCATCGAGCGGCATCTTCAGGCCGAGCGCTTCGAGCGTGTCGGCGCTGCCTGAGCGGCTCGAGATCGAGCGATTGCCATGCTTCACGACGCGCACGCCGCAGGCTGCCGCAAGCAGCGCCGCACCGGTCGACAGATTAAGGCTGCCCGATGCATCACCGCCGGTGCCGACGATATCGAGGGTGGGTGAACCTTGCGCAATCCGGGGCTTGCGCGCCAGCGAGCGCATGGCGCGCGCGAAGCCTCGCACCTCGTCGGCCGTCTCACCCTTGGTGCGCAGCGCGACGAGAATGGCACTCGCGAGCGGCGGCGCGACAGTGGCGTCCGCCAGCGCCGTTAGCAGCACCGACGCCTCGCCTTCCGAGAGATCCTCGCGATTGAGCAGGCGTTCGAGGG
>JBGPLJ010000353.1:0-3743 GCA_041486385.1 Steroidobacteraceae bacterium | reverse complement strand
TTCGCATAATGTATATTATGACAAATCGTTCTGGGTGAGAGATCGGCCAAGACCCGGATCTCGCGTCTTATTGAATCTGCTTGTCGATGCGGAGTGTCACGAGCCCGTCACTACCGACCCGATAGTGAACTTCACCGTAGCGATCACCACTTGCCGGCGCGGCTGTGCCTGTACGGGAGATTCGCGCAACAACTTGCACCTCGTCGCCCACCGCAAGCACGCGGCTGGGAATCATTGAATCCTGCTCGCTCAGTTCGACCTGGACCGGCCAGGAGCCAAGTTCGAGCCGTTTCACAGCCAGTGGCGGGCCTGCTTCGCCGGTATGACGAGCAAGCACGAAGAGCGCGCCTGCTGACTCGCCAGGCTGCATGTTGGCAGCTAGCTCAATCTTCAGGCGCACCCGGGCACTGGCCGCTGGAGCCACAGGCTGAGGCGCAGTGCCGCCACTTGCTGCCCCGATGCGTTTATCGATCTCCGAAATCTTGACGGTAAGGATCTGCGCGATGTCAGGCGGTGGATTTCCTGCCAGCAGCTGTTGCCAGCGGGTGCGGGCGAGTGGCAGTTGATTGCGCTGGTAGGCGGCCGCGCCGCTCCACCAGAGGGCCCGCGCATTGCGGGGATCGATACTGACCGCACGTTCGACCATCTCCCCTGCCCGGCCATTGAGCGCTGTCTGGTCCGCAACGGCCAGGGACTCGCCGAGGCCGAGCAGCGCCTCGACATTCGATCCGTTCGACAGGTGCACAGCATGCTCATAAGCATCGGCTGCGAGATAGAGCTCCTGGCGCGACGCGTGCAGGTGTCCAAGCGTCAGCCAGCCGTCGAGATCCTCGGGAGCGCTGCGCAGATGCCGCTCTAGACGCTCTAACAGCGCGTTGCCCGATGCCTGGCTTTCAGCTGCGGCACGTTCCGCATCCTGCCAGTGCCAGTTGCTCGCGAACGGGTAGATGCCGGCGATTGCGATCGCCACGGCAACCGAAGCAACCGCGACGCTGGCGCGGGGAGCGAACCTCGGTGCCACGCTCAGAGCCGACCGCTTGATGAGAGGTCGTGCAATCAGCCAGACACAGCACGCCGCCATCAGCGCGGCGATCAGGTAAAACAGGATCACGGCTGGCTGTCTCCGGCGTCGAATTCTTCTGGATCGCCTGATACGAGGCCGGTTCTATGGCGTACCACGCGCCAGGCGATCAGTAAACCGCCGAGCAGAAGCAGTGCTGGCGCGAGCCACAGCAACCACGTGCGCTCATTGAGTGGCGGACGGAACAGGATGTAGTCGCCGTAGCGCGCGGTCAGGAATGCTTTGACCTGCGCTTCGCTCTTGCCTTCAGCGACCAGACGCCGCACTTCGCTGCGCAGTTCACCCGCGAGGTCGACCTCCGAATCGGCAAGCGACTGACTGCGGCATTGCAGACAGCGCAGCTCATGAATCAGAGACTCATAGCGTTCCTGCTGCACGGGATCCGCCAGAGGCACCTCGGTGTCGACGGCATGCGCTGCCACGGCGAGCAGAATTCCAAGCATGAGCGTCGCAAGCGGTCGGATCACTGTCACTGTGGACTACTCCCGGTCTTCTTGAGCAGTGGCACGAAATCCTGGTGCCAGATGTCGAGCGTCATCGGTCCGATACGTTTGTGCAGAACGCGACCGTCGGCGCCGACGAGAAAACTCTCAGGCGCTCCATAGACGCCCCAGTTGATTGCAATCTTGCCCTCGGGGTCGACGCCCACGACGTGGTAAGGGTTGCCCAGCTGCGCGAGCCAATCGCGCGCCAATTGCTTGTCGTCCTTCCAGCTGATGCCGACGATCGGAACGTCCGTTTCCTTGGCGATTGCCAGCAGCGCCCCATGCTCTTCACGGCAACCGACGCACCAGGTGCCCCACACGTTCAGAACGAAGGGCTTGCCCAAGAACTGGCTGCGCGCCACTTGTTGGGCCGACTCCAGAAGATTCTCGGCGACGAAGTCGGGCGCTGCGCGGCCGATGAGCGGCGACTCGATCAACTGTGGGTCGTACTGGCCGCCACGGATGGCATTCAGTCCGTACCAGAGCGAAGCGCACAAGACCGCGACCGCCGCGGCGGGGAGGAGAAATCTCAATTTCACGGCCGCACCGGCACCGTCGTTTCAGCGCGCGCCTGCGCGAGCTCCGTGCGGTAGCGCCGATCGGTCGTCGCCATCAGCCCGCCGAATGCCATCAGCAGCGATCCCAGCCACAAATAGCGAATGAGAGGCTTGTACTGCAGACGCATGCTCCAGGCACCGTTGCCCAGATCCTCGCCCAGGGCGACGAACAGATCCCGCTTCCAGCTGACGTCGATACCGGCCTCGGTCATCGGCTGCTGCTGCACGCGGTACGTCCGCTTCTGGGGATGCAAAGTGGTTACCAGGTTGCCTTGCGCATCGGTGATGACGATGTCGGCCTCGCGCGCCTGATAGTTGGGCCCTTCGACCGAGCGCATGGTGAGGTAACGGAATTCATAGCCTGCGACAGTCGCGCTCTGGCCGGGCGCGAGCGAAACATCGCGCTCGACCTGATATGCCGAGGCCACTGTCGCCCCAACCGCGAACAGGCCAACGCCAAAGTGAGCAATCGCCATGCCGAGCGCGCCGCGCGGCATCGCGACGCGCCGCTGCCGGTAATCGAACGGTACCCACACCGCGGACGCTATCGTTGCGATCGCGAGGAGCAATCCGATCAGCACCATCGCGCGTACGCGGCCGGTATAAACGAACGACAGCGCGATTGCGCCCAGCGCGCCAACGATCAAGCAGGTCACAACGCGTTGCCTGAGCGGTGCAATGCGCGCGCGTTTCCATGCCGAGTGCATACCGATGATCAGGAGTGCGATCAGTGGCAGCACCGGGATGAGAAATACGAGCTGAAAATACGGCGGCCCCACGGATATCGTGCCGAGCTTCATGAGCGCGAGCATCAGCGGATACAACGTGCCGAGCAGAATCAAGACTGCCGCTATGATGAGCAGGACATTGTTCAGGAGCAGGAAGCACTCCCGCGACCACCATTCAAATCCAGCTTCCGAACGCAGCTGACCGGCACGCCAGGCGTATAGCGTCAGTGCCCCGAGTATGAAGAGCGCGAGCAGCCCGAGGATGAAGATTCCACGCAACGGGTCGGAAGCAAACGCATGCACCGAAACGATGATGCCCGAGCGCACGAGGAATGTGCCGAGGAGGCTCAGCGAGAATGTGAAGAGCGCCAGCAGCAGAGTCCAGTTGCGAAAGAGCCCGCGCTTCTCCGTTACCGCCAGCGAATGGATCAGGGCCGTGCCCGCGAGCCATGGCATGAAGGACGCGTTCTCAACTGGATCCCACATCCACCAACCGCCCCAGCCGAGTTCGTAGTAGGCCCACCAGCTCCCGAGCGTGATGCCGATCGTCAGAAAGAGCCACGCGACGGTGGTCCAGGGCCGGGTCCAGCGCGCCCAGGTCTGATCGAGCCGTCCTTCGATCATCGCCGCGCATGCGAACGCAAAGGCAACCGCAAAACCGACGTAGCCCGTGTAGAGAATCGGTGGATGAATGGTGAGCGCGAAATCCTGCAGCAGTGGATTCAAGTCATTGCCATCGAACGGCGCAGGCACAGCGCGCATGAACGGATTTGAAGTCAGGAGAATAAAGAGCAGGATGCCGCTGCTGATAATTCCCAGAACTCCGAGTACGCGCGCTGAAAAAGTCTCGGGCAAGGACCTGCTGAGCAATGCGACCGCAGCGGACCAGAGT
>JBGPLJ010000352.1:0-3743 GCA_041486385.1 Steroidobacteraceae bacterium | reverse complement strand
GTACGACTAAGCTCCCGTGCGCAAGATCAATTGATTCTGCCGGACCAACGACGAGCAAAGTCTCAGCGGCCATCGTCTGTGCCGAAGTTATTGTGCCAACGAAGATGGCGACGATGACAGCTAACCTGGGAACTGCTCGGTTCCTTGCAGGAGTCACTTGACTGCGATTGCTTGTTGGCATGGTCTTAGTTTCCAAATACCCGCGTTACTTGATCTCGTCCTCTCCGAAGATTCCCTTCAAAGTCGGTCTGGGCTGCGTTGGTTCAACGAACATGTAGATACCAAGCCCCACCATTACCTTTTCCTCGTCGTCTGGCCGCTCAAGCTTTGCCCTAGATGAGAGCCAAGCGTCGAATTCCTCCAACAGTTGCGGGCAACGATCCCGCACGTACTCATCGAATGCCCAGACATCGGGCCAAATAACAGGTCGATCGGTCTCGACGGTTCTCTGGAACAAGCCTTTTTGCGTGGCATCTATCCTGAGGTTGTTGTCCAAAGTCTCTGCAAGATGAGAAACAACGTTTGCGACGTGATCTATGCTCTCAGCCGACAACTTCTCTGGTATGTACGTGCGACCTAAAACCTTCAGTAATCCCGTCGTTGAATCCTGGTGAACGATCTCGACCCGTAGTAGCTCATCCAACATCGCGCGCGCCGGCATGTCGCCGCTGTACTTGCGCACCAATGTCTGAAAGCTTGGCTTGCCTGGATCGTTTTCAAATTCGAGTTCGAGTGGTATCCCGTATGGCCCGGTGAATTCGGAGTCCATGTGCCACGCGGCCAGAACTCGTATCACGCGATTGAACTTGCTCTCGTCTTCGTCCGAATGATCCTTGCCCTCATCCGCGATTACCCTCGCGACCTCCTTGCGACTGAGCCCGGTGACGATCGCAATCCGTGACTGCGACATGCGTCGATCGGAGACGGGAAAATCCATTGCCGCGACTTCTACGTAAGCCGCCTTGGCCACCTCCGCGAACTCCAAAAAGTTCACGCCGTTTCGCAGCAGGATCCTCACCAGTGGGCGGAGGATTCTGCGGAAACCGGCCAGAAGGTCCCGTTTAACAGATCGTACCATTCTTAAACATAACTCATGGATTCAAGTCACATTTTAGGTGTGATTGTTCCAATTTTCCCAAAAATATGTCTCATTTAGAGACATTGGCTCCAGGCACAAGGGAATGATCGGACTGGGCCCGGGACACAATATGTTGTATTGGGCGGGGTTGGAGAGTGCCGGCAGCGAGTGCTCGCCGGCCCAAGGGGGACTTTTCAGGGATAGCTAGCGTCTGCCGGACGCAGCTCAAGGAGGGTTTCAGCCGGCGAATACTCTCGCGATCGACTGCTGCATGGCTTCGGCTGCAGCTCGAGGATCGGCGGCATCACGAATTGGCCGCCCAACCACGATGTAGTCGGCGCCACTTTCGAAGGCTTGTTCGACGCTCACCACGCGCTTCTGATCATCCGTCGGTCGATTCTCGACAGGGCGAATTCCAGGCGTGACCACCAGCAGTTTCTCACCCAGGTATTGCCGCAGCCTCTGCGCCTCCAGCCCCGAGGAAACAACGCCGTCGCATCCTGCTTCAAGCGCCCGGCGCGCTCGCGACAATACGAGAGTTTCCACATCACACTGGAACCCGAGGTCATCTAAGTCCCCGCGATCAAGGCTCGTCAGGACGGTGACCGCAAGGATCTTTACGTCGCCTTTCGCATTCGCTGCAGCTTCCATGATCGACTGATTTCCGTGCACGGTGGTCAGCGTGACCCCGCGATTGCGCAAGCGCTTCACGGCGGCGGCGACTGTCGCGGGAACATCAAAGAACTTCAAATCAACAAAGATCTTTTTGCCGGAACCGACCAACCAATCGAGCAGCTCGAAATAGTCCCCCGCCATGAACAGTTCCAGACCGAGCTTGTAGAACGACACGGAATCGCCGAGTGTCCCCGCGAGCCGGCGGGCACTGTCGGCATCGGGCACGTCCATTGCAAAAATCATGCGCTCACGGACCGGAATGTCCTTGGCTGCCCTCACCTCTGGCACCTCACTGGTGTGCTCAAGTTCGCTCTCCTGGCTCGAAAACCCTGCGATGTTCGAGGATCGCGTAGCGATCCGTCATGCCCGCAACGTAGTCGGCCACCGCTCGTGCACGCCCTGACTTGCCCCGCTCGGTCTCAAAGCGCGCCGCCGCATTACGGTGTTCTGTTGGCATCAGATTGATGTCCTGCATGAACGCGTTGAAGAGCTCAGTCAGGACACGGCTCGCCTTCGAGGTCATGCGCAGTACACGGTAGTGACGGTAGACGTGGTCACGCAGAAAGCGTTTGAGCTCGAGATGCTCTTCGCGAATTCTCTCGGACAAGCCAACGAGTGGTGCGGACTGCCGGCGCACGGCATCGATGTCCGTTGGCGCGGCAGCGGCAATGCGCTCACGCGAACTCGCCACCAGATCAGACACGACCTCGTTGATCATCCTGCGCACAATCTCGTTGACCAGCCGCCGGCCGCTGACATTGGCGTATTTGCGCGTCACCTCGACGTGATGGCGAGCGACAATATCAACGGTTGCAAGCTCATCGAGGCTAATCAGGCCTGCGCGCAGGCCGTCGTCGATATCGTGATTGTTGTAGGCGATTTCGTCCGCAATGTTGGAAATCTGCGCTTCGAGGCCGGGTTGCTCACGCTTCAAGAAGCGTTCGCCCACATCGCCCAGCTCACGCGCGTTAATTACCGAGCAATGCTTCAGAATTCCTTCGCGGCACTCGAACGTCAGATTGAGGCCGGCAAACTCGGCGTATCGCTCTTCCAATTCATCGACCACGCGCAGCGACTGCAGGTTGTGCTCGAATCCACCGTAGTCGCGCAGGCAGGTGTTGAGTGCATCCTGCCCAGCGTGACCAAACGGCGTATGGCCAAGATCGTGGGCAAGGCATATCGCTTCAGTCAGTGCTTCGTTTAGATCAAGTGCGCGCGCGATCGTGCGCGCGATCTGCGCGACCTCGATGCTGTGAGTGAGGCGTGTGCGGTAAAGATCGCCTTCGTGATTGACGAACACCTGCGTCTTGTAAACGAGGCGCCGAAAGGCGGTCGAATGAATGATGCGATCGCGATCGCGCTGAAATTCACTGCGTAGTTGCGGCGCCGCTTCCGGGAAGCGTCGACCCCGCGACCTCTCATCGTGCGCTGCATATGGTGCAAGCATCTGTGTGGAGCCCGTCACGCGTCACCGAAATGGTCTGATACCACGGACCGCAGCACATCGGCGGGATAGTCGGCGGCGAGCACGGCAGCCCCCAGGGGTTTCAGCAGCACGAGACGAATTCGGTCATCGCGCACTTTCTTATCCATGCCCATGAACTCGAGTGCTCTCTTGGCGCCAATCTGCGGGACCGAGCGTGCAAGGCCGGCTTTCTGCAACAACGCTCGCACGCGACCGAGCTCTGACTGGTCAATCCATCCTAGGCGATGCGAAAGATCACTTGCCATGACGAGCCCTGCACCCACTGCCTCGCCGTGCAACCAGCCGATATACGCGGTCGCTGCCTCAATTGCGTGTCCAAACGTGTGGCCAAGGTTGAGGAGCGCTCGAGGTCCGCTTTCACGTTCATCGATGCCGACGATGCCGGCCTTGATTTCGCAGGATCGCCTGATCGCAAGCGCCAGCGCCTCCCGGTCACGAGCCAGCAAGCGCTCGATATTGCTCTCGATCCACGCGAAGAATTGCGCGTCGCCAAGCATTCCATGC
>JBGPLJ010000351.1:0-3757 GCA_041486385.1 Steroidobacteraceae bacterium | reverse complement strand
GTCTTCAGCGCCGCGCGCGCCCGCCTGCTGGATGAGCTCATCGAGCAGCGGTATCAGGCTGTCACTACCCTCGAGGGAGAAGCGCTTTTGACCGACGTACTTCGTGTGCAGGTAGCGCTCGAGACCTTCGGCGGCCGTGAGCTGCCAGAGAATGCTCTTCCGCTCCTCCGCCGAGAAGCGCAATTGCAGCCGGTCGCTTTGAAAGCGATCCTGCAGCCACAGCCGCTCCTCGGTGTCCGACACGTGCGCGAACTCCGCGCCAATCGTGCCGCAGTAGATCTGCTTCAAGCGCGCAAGGAGTTCGCGCAGCTTGATGCGCTTCGGGATCGACGCGGTCCGGCTCGCGGTGTAGAACTCGGTGTCGAGATCGGCCGCGCTCAAGCCGAGGTAGCTCAATTCGAGTACGCGCGGCACGGGCCGCTCGGTGAGCTTGAGTGGATCGAGATCCGCGATCAGATGGCCACGGTTGACGTACAGCTGAACCATGCGCGCGACCGCGCCCTGATTCGCCGCATCGTGATTCCCGCCTGCCGCTGGCTGGGCTGCAGTGCCAATCGCAGCGCGCGAAACGCGCGCCCGCTCCATAACGCCTGCTCGCACCGGACCGTGCGCGACATCCGCGGCATTGCCGCGCGTCGGGTCGCTGAAGAACTGGCGCCAGTCCGCCGGCACCGACTGCGGGTCGCTCAGGAACTGCTCATAGAGAGCTTCAACGTAGCTCGCATTTGCGCCCGCGAGGGGCGTCGATGCGTAACTGTCCTTGAGTGATTGCGGCATGCGTGAAGGCAGGCGAGCCGACGGCTCTAAACCGCCGGTCAATTTGCTTGGTAATCAAGCGTGTAGAAGCTAAATCCTAGAGGGCGCCAAAGGCGCGCTAGTGTAGCCCAAGGTTAAGTAATAAGGAACGACAGGCCGCCAGGACGGGCCAGCACTACGGACCATAAAGACAGACAAGAACGGCGCAGTCACACCGCTCGGTCGAGGAGCGAATATTCGTAGGCGACGAGTACCAGATAGCCCGCGAGCGTGAGGTAGAGAGCGAGGTCCACGCGAATCCGGCCAAACACCCGGCAGCGCGACAGGATGACCAGGGTCATCACGCCGAGTCCCGTGAGCGCCATCTTCACGGCCGCGAACGACGCCACGTTCTGATACAGGAGGCCAGCCATCACCGGGTTGACCTCATGCGCTCCCTGGACCAGAAGCATCAACGTCATGAACGCGTCGATCGATGACAGCAGCAGAATTGCCAGTGCGGTGGCGAGCAAATGCGCATCGTGCCAGTCGACAAACTCAACGTGCTGCTCGGCGTCGCGTCGCACGCCGCGCCGGCGCGGGTAGAAGCTCCCATATAACAGCGACCAGGCACGGCGCCGCCGGCGCTCACGCCGGTTGCGGCGTTCGCCGGGCAGCGGATCGGTGCCGCTGAGTTCGCCCACTATTGCCATCTAGCCACGGCCATGGAATAGAAGCCCTTCGGTCGCGCGGCCGGAATTATTTTCGTGCATAAGCCGCGTCGCCACTGTAGCGACTTCGTCGATGCAGCAAAGTCGTTTTGAACATATAGGCAGGGGTTCCGAGCACTGCAAGACTGTGCGTCAGCTCACAGTTTTCACCGCGCGCGCCGCTACTCATTCATGCAGGCGGCCAAGGATCTGCCGAAAGCGGCTGGCATCGTAGTGGTCGTCATCCGTCAGCGAGGCGAACAGGTCATCGACAGCCGCGCCGTTCCGGGCATTGCCGCCGAGCTGCGCGAGCAACACCACAACGCTCATCGCGGCCTGCTCGGCTGAGGCATAGTCCGGATAGTCTCCGCGACCTGCCCCGGCAACGAGGTAATCAAGCGCCGTGCGAAGTTCCGCCCGGGTCCAGTCGACCGTTGCTATATTCAGATCGATGTCACGTACCCGCCGTGTCAGCGCTGCGCTCTCGCCCGCAACGACCGTGCGCGCGCCGGCAGCAGCGAGTTGCCAGCTGCGTACCTGCTCACGCAGTGCCTGCAAGTCCGCGGGCCTTCTCGCAGCCACTAACGCTTCCAGCATCCGCAGACTGGCGTCGTCGAATCTGAGGCTCCCCGGCACCAGCTCTCCCCCGCTCTTATCCTGCCAGCGCTTGAGGCGCATCGAGCGGTGGCATGAGTAGCAGTTGAAGAGCGCCAGTTCCGGGAACACCGATCCCGTGTTGAACTGCGGTCCGCGAATGAGCTCAAGCTGACGTTCAATCTGCGCGACCAGACCCGCCGACCAGGTCGCGCTCGCCGACGCCGCGCCCTTGCGTTGCCGATAATCAGCGTCGACGCGGTAGTGCTCGCGGCCACCGCTCGTGCGCCAGAGCTCCGTAAACGTGTCGAGCTCGAAGGCGAGCCGCGGATGACCGGCGGCCATCATGCGGTGATTTGCAAGCTGAGTGTCGTTACCGACGTGACAATCGAGGCACACTTCAGCGCGCACTCGCGGTCGCTCGAGCGCCGTCATGCCGTTCGCCAGATTCTCCGCGTGGGTCACTTTAGGCGCGTCGTCATGACTTGCAATCCACGACTCGGCGCCGCCGTGGCAGCGTTCGCAGCCGATGCCATCGCTCACCTGAAAGCGCGGCCCGCGTGCCGCGCGCGGCACGCTATCGGTGTGGCAACCGAGACACTCCTGCGCCTCGTAAGCATGCGGCAGGCCAAGGCGTCGTGCGATCGCCGCGGCCCGCTCCTCGAGGAGTACCCGGTAGGCACTCGAATGCGGATCGAAGTGCGACCAGGTGACGTATTCATTCTGCGGCACCGAATAGGCCAAAGTCGGCTTGGCAGAACCGTGGCAGAGCGAGGATGCGCAACTGGCGACGCCCAGATGCCGCGCCCGCTCGATTGTCGTTCCGGGCTCGGCCGCCAGGGCCGGTAGAACGGAGATCGCAAGTGCGATCGCTGCTACCAGTCTTGGCGCTGGCGGCCACGCGCTTTGCCTATTCATGATCCTGCACATACCACGGCTGGCCCTTGTCATCGAGATACAGCTGCTGCATTTCCGTGAGCGTCAACGGCCGCGCGCCGCGCCGGCCGAACACTGCGACCTGGCCACCGGTCTCGTCCACTGCCCGGTCGCGCTCCAGTGGGCGCGAGAGCGAGAGCGCTGGCGCGCGCAGCGCGCGCTCGGCGATGAACTGGGGCTTGGGCTCCGGACTGAAGCCGTAGAAATTCGGTTGCGTATCAGGCGCGGTCAACTGCAGGACCTTCAAGCCGCCGGCGCCGTCCGCGACGTATGCGAAGAGCGACGCGTTGGTCGACGCGACCACGACGTCGCGCGCGTCTTTGAGTGCGCCGCCGGCGTTGAACATCTGGTACAGCCGCGGCGCCTCGGCGTGCTCGACATCGATGATTGCGAGCCCTTCGCGACCGTTCGCCACGTAAGCGTAGGTACGCGCGACGAAAAGTTTGCCCGCGGCAGCGAGCGCGACCGTGGCCTGCGGCAGAAGTCGCGGTGCATTCGGAACCGTAACGTCGATGACCTTCAAGCCATCCGCATCGGTTGCAAACACATAGCGGAACTGTCGCATCGATGCGCGCCCGTCCTTGAGCGGCACGGTGGCGAGCCAGCGTGGATGCAGCGGATCCGCGAGGTCGAGCATGACGAGTCCGGCGTCGGCCATCACGTAAACTGCAGAGCCCGCGATCGCGATGTGACGCGCGCCCTTGAGGATCCCGCCCTCGTTCCAGGTCAACGCGCGCTTCAGGAAGTTGTTGCGCGGCTCGCCGTCCATCAACGTATTGACG
>JBGPLJ010000350.1:0-3759 GCA_041486385.1 Steroidobacteraceae bacterium | reverse complement strand
TGTCCGATGGCTGTCGGCGCGACGGCGGTGCTCTACCCGGAGCGGCCCTCGCCCCGAACCGTATTCGAGATGCTGCATACCTATCAGCCGACGATCTTCTACGCAGTGCCCACGCTGTACGCGTCGATCCTGGCCGATTCGCAATGCACGCGCGAAGTCGGTTCCGCCAAGTTGCGGCTCTGCATCTCGGCCGGTGAGCCCCTGCCTGCCCACATCGGCGAACAGTGGAAGGCGCGCTTCGGTCTCGACATCGTCAATGGCGTCGGCTCGACCGAGTTGGGACATCTCTTTCTCAGCAATCTCCCGGACAAGGTCGAATACGGGACATCGGGTGTGCCGATCGACGGCTACGAGCTGCGGCTCGTCGACGTGAACAACCGTGACGTTGCGGATGGCGACATTGGCGAATTGCTGGTGCGCGCACCGACAGCGGCGCTCGGATATTGGAACCAACGCGACAAGTCGCGCCGGACATTTGCCGGTGAATGGACGCGCACCGGCGACAAGTATGAGCGGCGCAGAGATGGCGTCTATGTTTATTGCGGGCGCACGGATGACGTGTTCAAGGTCAGTGGCATCTGGGTCTCGCCGCACGAGGTGGAAGCCGCGCTCGCCACGCACCCTCTGGTGCGCGAGGCGGCGGTCGTTCCGGCCAAGGATGCCGCGGGTCTCATCAAGCCCAAGGCATTCGTCGTGCTTGCGAACCCGGATGGCGTCGAGCCGGGCCGCGCGATCTATGAAGAGCTCAAAGTGCACGTCAAGCGCGCTATCGGTCCATGGAAGTATCCACGCTGGATCGAGTTCGTCGACAGCTTGCCGAGAACGGCAACCGGCAAATTGCAGCGCTACAAGCTGCTCGACAACGCCTCGCGCCCGGACAACGAACAACCAGAAGCAAAGGCAACTGCTGCGCCAAGCGAATCGGTAGGAGAGCGCCCGTGATCAACCTTACCGTTGGCGGTCGTATTGCGACGGTAACGCTCAGCCGGCCACCGGTGAACGCAATCAGCGTTGAGTGGCTGTCGCTTTTCAATAGCAGGCTCGACGAGCTCTCGGTGCGCGCGGACTGGCATGTTCTACACCTGCGGTCGGATCAGAAAGTGTTCTCAGCAGGCGCCGATCTCAGTGTGATTCGCGACTGTTTTCGTGCGGCCGATGGTCCCGATCAGATGCTGGCATTTGTCGCGGCGATTCAGCGGCTGTATGCGCGCATCGAGCGGCTGTCGCAGGTAACGCTTGCGGAAATCGGTGGAGCGGCAATGGGCGGTGGATTCGAGCTCGCGCTCGCGTGCGATCTGCGTATCGTTGCGGCCGATGTCAAGGTAGGCCTGCCCGAGGCGCGGCTCGGCCTGATTCCGGGTGGCGGCGGTACCCAGCGCCTCTCCAGACTGTGCGGTCCGGCGGTCGCTTCGCGGCTGATTCTGGGCGCCGAGGTGGTGGACGGCGCGACCGCGGCCGCGCTTGGCATCGCGCACTGGTCGGTGCCACGCGCCGATCTTCCGGGCCGCGCTGCAGAGATCGCTCAGCGCGTTGCCGAACTGCCCGCCGCGGCGCTCGCCGCCTGCAAGGAATGTATTTCCGCTGCCGGCGAACCGGGCCGAGGAGGCTATGCCGATGAGCTGGAGCATACGCGCGCTTTGTTCACCAACGCGGAGACGCAACGGCGTGTCGTCGCGTTTCTTGCTGGCAATGAGAAGTGAATGGGTTGGGTAACGAAGAGGGATTGACCATGAAACTCGACGGACAGACGGCGCTCGTAACCGGAGGCGCCTCAGGAATTGGAAAAGCGACGGTTCTCGCACTTGCGCGGCACGGGGCCAGCGTCGTGTGCGCGGATATCAATGAAAAGGGAGCCGCGGAGCTGGCGCGTGAGGCCGCTGCCGCCAAGCTCACGGTGGAGGCGGTCGGCATCGATCTCGCCGACTCAAAATCAGCGCGGCGCTGCGCGGCCGAGGTACTGAAACGTCATCCGCGCATTGACATTCTTGTCAATGCAGCCGGCTGGGGCGACATCCAGCCCTATATGGAAAACAGCCCCGAAATCATGGACCGGATCATCGCCATCAACCTTGGTGGTCCGGTGCACCTCACTCAGGCGCTGCTGCCGCCGATGATCGCGGCCAACAAGGGAAAGATCATCAACATCGCGAGCGACGCCGGCCGGGTCGGCAGCGGCGGCGAGACGGTCTACGCCGCGGCCAAGGGCGGCGTGATCGCCTTTACCAAATCCCTCGCGCGCGAAGTCGCCCGCTATTCGATCAACGTCAACTGTGTCTGCCCCGGCCCGACCGATACGCCGATGCTGGCGACGCGATCGGAAAAGCTGCGCGAAGCCTTTCTCAAAGCCATTCCCTTTCACCGCTTCGCCAAGCCCGAAGAAATCGCCGACGCGATCCTGTTCTTTGCAAGCGACCTTTCCAGTTACGCGACCGGACAGGTCTTGAGTGTCAGCGGCGGATTGACGTTCGCCGGCTGACGATTCACCACTATGAGGTTACGATCATGACTGACACTGCCAAGCGTTTTCACCCGGCCCGCATTGACTTTGCGAATTTCAGACCGAAGCATTTTCTCTGGCAGGTCGATGGCAAGGTCGCAACCGTCACTCTCAACCGCCCGGAGCGCAAGAATCCGCTGACGCTCGAATGCTACGCGGAGTTGCGCGATACGTTCCGCGACCTTGCTTACTCCGACGACATCAAAGTGATCGTGATCACCGGTGCCGGCGGGAATTTCTGCTCGGGCGGCGACGTTCACGAGATCATAGGACCGCTGGTCGAGATGCAGCGCCAGGGCGACATGGCGGGTCTGCTCGCTTTCACGCGCATGACGGGTGACTTCGTGAAAGCGATGCGAGCGTGCCCGCAACCGATCGTGACGGCGGTCGATGGAGTCTGTGCCGGCGCCGGCGCCATCATCGCCATGGCGTCTGATCTGCGTTGTGGAACGGCGCGCAGCAAGGTTGCATTTCTTTTCGTGCGTGTCGGGCTCGCCGGGGCCGACATGGGCGCCTGCAATATGCTGCCGCGGATCATTGGCGCCGGACGTGCGGCGGATCTCCTGTACACCGGGCGGGCCATGGATGGCGTGGAGGCGGAGCGCTGGGGCTTTTACAACAGAGTGTGCGAACCCGAGGCACTGCTGGCCGATGCGCAGGCGCTCGCCAAGTCGCTTGCCGACGGCCCGACGTTCGCGCACGCAATGACCAAGAAATGCCTCCACCAGGAGTGGAGCATGGGCATCGACGATGCGATCGAAGCCGAAGCCCAGGCGCAGGCCATCTGCATGCAGACGAAGGACTACGAGCGCGCCTACCTCGCTTTCGTGAACAAACAGAAGCCGGTATTCGCGGGGGATTGATGACATTCGTCCAGCCGCCACGCGCAGGCCTCGAATGAGTCTGCCGGCACACCTCGAATGGCCGTTCTTTGGTCCCGAGCACAGGGATCTCAGCGCGCGGCTCGCCGCATGGACCGCTACGCACTTTGCCGGCCGCACGCACCCGCAAGGGCGCGACTCGGTGGACGCGGAGTGTCGCGCGCTCGTGCGCCTGCTCGGCGCGGGCGGTTTTACACGCTTTTGCGTGCGCGCCGCCGACGGCGGCGCGCTGCCGGAATTCGACGTGCGTGCCATTGCACTCATCCGGGAGCATCTCGCCTGGCACGACGGTCTCGCCGACTTTGCGTTTGCGATGCAGGGCCTCGGCAGCGGCGCAATTTCGCTCGCGGGCTCGCCGCAGATACGTGGGCGATATCTGCC
>JBGPLJ010000349.1:0-3766 GCA_041486385.1 Steroidobacteraceae bacterium | reverse complement strand
AGTCCTCGAATTGCTCGAGACTCAAAGTGAGCGCCTTGTCGAGGATCATTACGTTGACGCGATTCGCCAGCTGCGCCCGCAGCAGCGACTGACACGTCGACAGACCCCGCTGCGCGCCCGAGATGAGCGCGACGATCACCGCTTCGAAAATCACCCAGCGCAGGACGGGCATGTAGTCGGTAGTGCCGGTAGCCGCGTGTACCTTGACCGCCGCGATCACGCTGTCGACGATCTGCGCTCCAACGAATGCAACACCGGCGGGCAACGAGCCCGCGATCAGCGTGAGAAAGGCGAGTGCGATCGTAAGCGGGCGGCTCGTGGTCCATACGAGTTCGACCGCGCGGCGGCTGTATTGAAAGACCCCTAGGAACCGCGCGAGGTCGAAGGGTTCGGCGCTGGCGGTCGGCGTTGGAACTTCTGTGGCTTTGCGCATCCCGGGCGGCGGCTTGCCGCTAGCCACTGCCGGCCAGCTTCTTCTTGTGCTTACGCGTGAGGTCCATGAAGCGCGGCGTCAGGCCGACGTCTTCATACACGGGATCGCCCTGATCGTCCTGCGAGATGACCTTCTTGCCGGCGACATACGGCATGGCGGCGGAGATCTCCTGGAGCGCGAGGCCGTGGAGATCGGTAATGACGGTTTCCCGGGTCTGGCCTGGAAAGAGGTCGACGAGTGCCTGAATGCGTGCGGCGTCGTCAACTGGCAGACGCACGGCGTATTCCGCGGCTGTGCGTGCGGAGCCGGCGTTCTTCTGCCACTCGTCCAGTAGACCCTTGAACTTCACTGCGGCTCCGAATCGATTGATTTGCGAGGGGCGGCCATTATAACGGGCGCCTGCCGGCGCCACGGTCATCTGCGCTCAACCAGCCGTGACCGCGCAGCCCCCAAGTCCGCTCATTTTGCAACGCACAGCGAGGCGCCCGGTCTGGCCAACCGCGGCGCTGGCGGGTAAGGTACTGCTCTAAGCTCGTGGCCTCCAAGCGGGCAAATCGAACAACAATACCAACCCGGAGACTTCGCCATGTTCTGTTCCAGCTGCGGCACGCAGGTGCCTGACGATTCCATTCGCTGCACGAACTGCGGCGCGGCCATGCGCGGCGCGGGTGGCGCAGGCGCGAGCGGTGCCCAGGCCGGTGGCGGGGCGGTCAAAGGCTTTTTCATCCTGATCGGCTCGTATTTCACGATGCCGTTGCGGACGCTCAAGCTCACCGCATCCCAGTTACGCGAGATTGGTCAGAAGGGTTCATTCGACGTCAGCGCAGATCTGCCGCACCTCAACTGGCTGCGCATTGCGGGAGGCGTGGTTGCCTGCACGGCAATTTTCGTCGTCATCCTGTACTGCCTGGTGAAGGCAATCAGCGCGCTGAGTGGGCAGTCCTATGACGACTTCGGCGGTGGCGGTGGCGGCGTAGGCGACAAGCTGTTTCACAGTGTCATGTGGCTGATCGGCGGCGGTCTCTTCGCCGTTTTTGCCGACTGGTTCGTCATGCAGCTGGTCGAGTTCATCAGCCTCTGGGTGGGCATCGCGAACAACATCAAGAAGATGGCGGATCGTCGTTGAGAGGTCCGCGTTCGCCAGCCGCCAGGAGCGCTAGATGATTTGTCCGAGTTGTCAGGCCGACGTACCCGGAACGCCGAAGTTCTGTAACAAGTGCGGTGCGCCTTTTGCCGCGGTAACGGCGGCTGCCGCGAGCGCGCCGGCGTCCTCCGTTCCGACCAAGGTCTGTCCGCAATGCGGAACGGTGAACGCCGCTGCCGCCAGGTTCTGCAAGAAGGACGGCTACAACTTCTCCGTTGCTCAGGCCGCTGCGGCACCGCTGAAACCCCAGACGCCGGCTCCTGCAGCGCCAGTTGCAGCGCCGCGGCCATCGGCACCACCGGCGGCTCCCCGACCGTCGTTGACGCCAGTCATGGGAGCGCCTGTCCAGGCGGCGATTCCGGGCTCCGTGCCTTGCCCCACCTGCGGCACGCTCAATCCGCCGAACGCGAAGTTCTGTAAGAAGGATGGCACGGCGCTCGGGTCGGCGGCCGCAGCTCCGGCTGCTCCGCGGATGCCGGCAGCCCCGCGTGCACCGATTGCGCCTCCAGCTGCTCCACCGCCGGCTCCTGCTGCCCCCAGAGTGTCGACGCCCATCGAGCTCGCGCTGGCGCCGGAAGTTGAGCCTGCGTTCGAGCCCGAGGAAGTTGAGGCTGCGCCGCGGGCACAAGCCAAATCGCAACCCATCGAAGCGAAGCCCATGGCCGAAGAGCGGCGCGTGCAGATGGCGCCGCCTCCTGCCGCTGAGCGCCGCGCGCCGCGGCCCGAGCCGCGAGAACCTGATGTCGACCACGGAAGGAAGCGCAGTCCGTTCGCGCTGATCGCCATTGTGCTGGGCATACTGCTTGCCGCCAGCGCGGCCGGCGGTGTTCTCTATTGGAAGGGCGTGATCGGCAATCGCCAGGAGAGCGTCGCCGAAGCGATCAACGTCGCCGCACGCGATCAGGGTTTCGATGCGGTCACGGTCAACGTTTCAAAAGACTGGATCGCGAGCGTGAGCGGCAGTGTCACCGGCCAGGTGAAGAAGGACGAGCTCCTCGCGCTCATTCGTCAGAACACGAATATCAAGAGCATGACCGAGACGCTGGTCGTGCATCCGGGTGCCGATGAACTCGGACAACAGCTCTCCGATGCGCTCGCGGCGCGCGGCTTCAAGACCGTGACTGCCACCGTCGGGCCTGATTTCATCGCGACGCTGAGCGGCACCGTTGACGATCCTTCTCAGGCAACCGTCGCGGTCGATACCGCGCGCGGTGTCGCGGGAATCAAAGACGTGCAGAGTGCGATCAAGCTGTCGGTGAACGCGCGGCAGACCGCGTTGACGCAGGCGCTGGCCCAGGGTGGCTTCGACCAGGTGACGGCGCAGGTGGTCGATGACAACACGGTGAACGTCACTGGCAACGTCTACAGTCAGGATGACAAGGACAAGCTCCAGCAGCTCGTTGCGAATACCACCGGTGCGGCAACCGTCAACGACACGACCCAGATCGTCGCGCGGCCAGTGGTAGTCAACCCGGCGCAAGTGGAAGCCGACATCAACAAGGCGCTGCAGAAGGCGGGCCTCAGCTCCATTGCGGCCGTGGTCGACGAGAATCTGAACGCGACACTGGTCGGCACCGTTGCGCGTACCAGCGATCGCGATCGCGCGCTGAAGGCCGCGCGCAAGGTGACGACGATCAAGGCACTGCGCTCGGAGATCGAAGTCGCCGGTGCGGCGCCAGCGCCGCCGCCTGCGGCCGTCGTCAAGGAAAGCGCGGCACTCAGCGCGATCAAGGGACAGTGGGTGGGTCGCATCGAAGGCCTCTTCGGTTCCATGTTTACGCTGAACATCACGGGCGGCCCACTCGGCCAGGATGTCGGCACGAGCATCTACGGCGCGGGCAAGGGCACGTGTGGCGGTACGCTTACGCTCAACACTGACAGCAGCCCGGACTTCACCTTCGGCGAAAACCTCGATCGGACGTCGCTGATGTGTCCGGGCGGCGGCATCATCAAGATGAAGGTGACCGGAACCGGCCAGGCGGTGTTCGAGTGGTATCGCCCGAAGAACCCCGGCAAGCGCTACGCCAGAGGCGTCGCCGTCAGGAAATGAGCCCGGCTGGCGGGCTTGGTTGACGGTTCCACCTTGAGTAGGGATACTTCGGCGCCATGAAAGCCCAACACATCGAGGTCAACTGCTGGTGGTGGCGCCACTCCTGACGGAGAGGGCGCTGGGCGCATAGAACCGAAGT